>NZ_JAUBPI010000079.1:0-30245 GCF_036700645.1 Microcoleus sp. S36b_A4
ATTACACAATCATTCTGCCTATTCAGGACGGCGATGTCTGAGGGGTGAAACCCCTCAGACATTCGCCAACAGTCTCTCCCAAATTTTCCCACAAACTGCATCCCAACAGGTAAACCTGCTTCATTCCAATACAAAGGCACAGACATTGCAGGCTGCCCTGTTACATTGAATGGTGCTGTATAGGGAGTGAAGTTAAAGACTTGTCTGGCGAGAGGCTCAATCACTTTCATGACTTTCAGTAACCAGCTTGCATTTGTTCTCGCAACCAAATTCATCAAAAATTCTTTCCCTGATGACGGTTGAAGTGAACCAATAGGAATTGGAGGTTGAGAAAGGGTGGGAGTCAGCAAAACATCATATTGTTCAAAAAATGGGCCTATCTTCCGTGCCTCTACCTGTAATTGACGAGCTGCTTTAGCATAGTCAGCCGCACTCAAAGCCTCACCTAACAGGCCTAAACAATAAGTCCCTAATTCAAAATCTTCAGCAGTCACTTTTCGTTGTGTTGATTTAGCCGCCCACTCAATATCTGCACGAGTTTCCCCAACAACAATTCTCATAAAATTTAAGGCAAAAGCTTCTCCATCAAATTTAGGCCGATCTTCTACAACTTCATGCCCAAGTTCTTGAAGTAATTTAATGGTTGCTTTCAATCCCTCTATGCAATCTTCATGAACCGCATCACCCAAAAATGGATGAGTGGTAAAAGCAATGCGAAGTTTTCCTGGTGCAGTCGTAACTTCGTCCAAATAGGGTCTTACCTGTGGCGGAGATAAATAGGTGGCTCCCACATCAGAACCACTGATTGCATCCAGCATAGCTGCACTATCGCGAACAGAACGACTTAGCACCGTTTCAGTTGAAAATCCACGCCACAATTCACCTGCAATCGGACCAGTGGGAATACGCCCCCGACTGGGTTTTAGTCCAAAAATGCCACAACAAGATGCTGGAATTCGGGCAGAACCGCCGCCATCCCCCGCCCCAGCTATGGGAACCATTCCTGCTGCAATCGCGGCCGCAGAACCTCCACTAGACCCTCCTGGTGTACGCTCCAAGTCCCAAGGATTGCGAGTCACTCCCCAAGTCTGAGGTTCGGTGTAGGGTGTAATACCAAATTCTGGAGTATTTGTCTTACCTAAAATGACAACTCCTGCTGCTTTGAAACGTCTCACCAATTCACTATCATGGCTGGCTGATATATTTCTAAGTAAACGATTGCCACTACTGGTAGGAACACCCGCATACATCGATCTCAAATCTTTTAATAGAAAAGGGACGCCTTTGAATGAACCCTCTGGCAAGTCATGATTGACTAACATCCTTGCTTGTTCATACATTTTGCAAATGACAGCATTAATTACTGGATTGTACGCTTCAATCCGGGCAATCGCTGCATCCAATAACTCGGCTGGAGTAACTTGCTTTGCTTGTACTAACTCAGCCAAGCCTAAACCATCATATTGTTGATAATCGGGAAAGCCAGACATATTGCACTCCTCAGTTATTGAGTAATTGTTCTAAATTACAGCGGGAAGCGCTGTATACCCTAGACTTCACTCTATACAATTTGCTTGATACTGCATAATTGTTACAGGAATTCTGAATAAAGTTTTAGCTAATTGAGACAAACTGAACTTGAATTTAAGCGACTCCGGCAATTCTTGTACGGAAACTTCTCCGAAGCCAAAGCGAGTATAAAATAATGCAAGTCGCTTTCCCAAACATTCTAAATATAGCGGTTCTGTAGCTTGTTGAATTAAATATTTTGTGAGGTAGCTTCCCAAACCTCGATCGCGCCAATCTTTCGCCACCACCAAACTGCCCAATTCTTGCGCGCCCGCAAAGTTCCGCAACTGTCCGCAAGCTGCCAATTTTCCCTCGCATTCGATGACCCAGAATTGCTCCCAGCGCAACTGAGTTGGATCGAGTTTGGCGCTCCAAACTAACCTTCTAATTGATTTGATATCTTGAGCACAGGCCTGGCGGATAACGCATTGTGGCGGCAACTCCAAAGAATTTTCATTCATTGTGATTTTTGTTGGCTGTCTCGTTTAGTTTGAGTTCTCAACAGGCTTATTATCTATTTAAGTAGAAGATGTGTTACTCGAAATTATACCAGCTAGCCGCTTCAAAATGCGAAAGACTTCGTAAAGTTCGTTTCCTGGACTCCCAATATCGAAAAGTTTAGACACGGCATACTCCGGTATGTCTCCTTTGGTCACTTTGATAAATCGAAAGCTGCTACCATTTGTCAGAAGCCCAAATGTTAGTGGTTCTGGACTGGGGTCATTCAGCATATAAAATAGTAACTGAGGAAGTCCAGCTTCAACGGAATATTGTGCTCGCTTCGCTTCGATCGCAACAACCCAAAAAGATTCAATTAAAAGCAGAACATCAATACTTCCTCTGACAAGTATACCTTCATCCACGGTGACAAGTTCCACCGATTTTTCTGCTTCTATATGAAATGGATTCAGGTATAAATCTGCTAAAAAGAGCAAGGGAGCAAGTACCACCATTTTTACGGTATCTTCTATCATGGAGTGGTCGGCACTGTTAGTATAGCCAGCCTTTACTTTGTCTAGATATCGCTTTTCTTCATCAGTAATTTCTGGTAAATCGTCAATCCACTCCCGGAAGAATTGCTCGTCTTCACAAAGTTGGAAGTTAAATTTTGTTTTGACATCGTGCAGGGTCAGTGTTTTTGCTTGAAGTGATTGTGTCATAGTTTTCAGTAGCTATTTGCTAGTTGTAATTTATTCTAGCAGAGCAACTGTCGATCGCCTCCCACAAAACCTCCGCGCCAAACCTTACGGGATCGGTACAAGGCAACCCCGTTTCTGCTTGAAGTTCAGCTATTGCTAACAGCGCATCTGCCTCATTTAAGTGATGAGTGTTGAGGGCGATCGCGCTCACTTTTCCCCCTGCAAAAGCACCTGCAGCAGCAGCTACCATTTCGTACAATTCAATTACTTTTGATACCCTGGGAATCGATACGTGCGGGTGATTGCGAATGCGAGTTTGTCCGGCTCTGTGGGCTAAAATTAAGTGAGTTGGCTGCGAACCCCGCAGCAGCGGCAGAGTCGCGGTCGAACCCGGATGCAATAGCGAACCTTGCCCTTCTACGTGCAGGATATCGCATTCAGAACCCAATTTGAGCACCATTTGTTCGACAGCACCAGCGGCAAAATCAACTCGCACTGCATCCAAAGGAAGGCCTTCATTTCCAATCATTAAACCCGTTTGTCCCGTTGCCAAAAATTTGGAACGCAAACCCCGCTGCAAGCAAGTGCGATTGAGTTCTAAACTGGTTGACATTTTGCCAACGCTCATATCTGTGCCGACGGTTAACACGCGGCGACAGCTTAATTTAGCAGCGGCGGCAGAGGCGATCGCACCCACAGATTTCGGTTCCTGACGCACGTCCCAAATCCATTGATTTTCGGTTAACGGAACTGTTATCAAAGGGGCAAGTTTCGCGTGCAAACCATTGACAACTGACAAACCTGCTGCTACCGCTTGATTAATTTCTGGCAGCCATTCTGCCGGCAAAACACCGCCGGAAGGAGCGATACCAATTAGCAGAATATTCGGCGCAAATTGCAGTGCTTCTGCAACGGAAGCAACTATCGGTACTTGTTGAGGAATGCCAGTTAATTCAGGTAAAGATTGTCCGGCACATTGGCGGTCTATTACTGCTACAATTTGTGCTTCGCTGTAGCGCAACAATGCTAAACCTGTTTTCCCGGAAGAACCGAGAATTCCCTCGTGGAACAAGATAGCAACTTTGCCATTTTTGATCGGATAGTTTTTAGTCATTGATTTACTTGTGATACGGGCGATTTTAGATTTTAACTTCAATCTAAAATCTAAAATCTAAAATCTAAAATCTAAAATCTAAAATCTAAAATCGATTGGGTGTTAGCTGTGATTTGGGTTCAGGATAAGATCATTCGGATCTTCTCCCAATTCTCGCAATCTGGCCTCTAGTCGCGAGGCTCGCTGGCGTTCCTGTTCCGCTTGTTGTTGAGCGGCTTCGGCTTGCTGTTGAGCGGCTTCCTCCGGCAACAAAACTAAATTGCCATATTCATCGAAAAAACGCACCCAAGTCGCTGTTTCTCGATCGACAATTCCTTCCCAAGTGCCCAACCAAAAACCTAACGTTTCGCACCACAGCCAACCCCGCTCGTCGGGCACTAACGGCTGATAGCGCAGGGTGGCATCTAAACGCCATCCTTGCAAAGAATTCGGCTCGAAAGGATCGAAAACAAAGTAATCAGGAGTTCTAAAAACCTGCTCGTAAATATCCTTTTTTTTGCCTGTATCCTGATTTGCCGTTGACGGCGACAGCAGTTCCACAATCACATCCGGGTAACGTCCGTTTTCTTCCCAAACTACCCAGCCTTGTCGGGAAGTATTGCTGTCTACACCCAAAACTGCGAAAAAATCTGGGCCTCGAAAATCCTGATTCCGAATCTGTTTAGCGCTGTAATAAATAAACATATTGCCACCGACAAAAAAATCGTTCCGGTTAGCTAAACCTTGTTCTAAGGAACGGATTAAAACGGTCATCGCTATACGGTGGCGGTTGCTTTCCATTTCTGCACCATCATCAAAAATCAAATCAGTCGGTGGCTTGTGTTCTTCAAAGAAAAGCTTGGCTTCTCTATTAATTTGCTCTCCTATTGATTCTACTGGTATCATACTATCTCCAGATTTGTTTTGAGCGATACTTCTATTCTACAATCTCAACTCGCCGCACTCCCAATCCCGATCGCCCGTTTGGCAGCAAACACCCATTTTCGACGATCGCACCGGTGAAAGGATCGTCTAATAAATTTAAGTGACTGTCCAAATCCAAATAGTCAGCTAGCGGTGAAAGTTGTGCTGCTGCTGTATTTGCGATCGCGCTATCTGAATAACAGCCGAACATTACTTGCAAATTGCAGGCTTTTGCTGTGTGGATCATCCGCATTGCTTCAGTTAATCCCCCTGACTTCATCATTTTGATATTGATGCCGTGGACGCAGTGCGCTAACTTGGGTATATCGGAAGTATTAAAGCAACTTTCATCAGCAAAAATTGGCAGGGGCGATTTACGGTACAGTTCTGATAATTCATCCATATCCGCGACTGGTGAAAGGGGCTGTTCGACATAATTTATCTGGTATTTTTCTAGCCAGTGACACATTTCGCTCGCACTGCTCAAACTCCAACCACCGTTAGCATCTACACTGATTTTAAGGTTAGCGGGTGCTTCCTCTAGCACTGCTATTAACATAACTTTGTCGGCTTCGATTCCTTCGGGATTGCCTAATTTGACCTTGACGGCGCGGTATTTGATGCTTGCTGGATCTGTCCCATCTTTACCAAACCAATCGCGCACTCTTTCTCTTGCACCAGACGGCGAATTAATGCCGATTGTGACCGAGGTGGGGACGATGCGCGATCGATCTAATCCCCACATTTTCCACAACGGCAAGCCTGCTTTTTTGCCCAGCCAGTCGTGCATTGCCATGTCGATGCCGGCCCGGGCGGCTGAGGGTAAGTTGACCTCTGTTAATACTTGTTCGATTTTTTGGCGATCGAACGGAGTAAACTTTTCTAGCAGCGGTGCAACTTCCTGCAATGCAGCTAGCAGCATTTCGGTAGTTTGGGGCCGAGAACCTGTGGAAAAGGGCGATGCTTCTCCCCAACCTTCGATTCCTTCGTGTGCTAATTTTACCCATAAATTCGTACTTTGGGCTGTTGTACCGCGGCTGATGGTAAGGGCAAACCGCTTGCGGACAGTGAAAGTTTCAATTTGAAGGTGCATTGTCAGTGATTGGTAATTTTTTCTAAATAAAAATCCGAGGGGGCGGATTGTGCAGCTCTTGCGATTTGTAACTTTTTACTTTATAGTTTGATTTTGCTTGTTCTAGTTTATCAAAAACTTGATGAAATTCCTTATTTCTGTTTCGCCGAAGAGAGTTGCCTTCTCTCTCAGCATTTGGGTGCTCTTCTTTGCTGTTGCTGGTTGCATCGTACAAGTTCTGCGCTACGGTTTTAACTATAAAGAACGCTGGATTAGTTTGTTTAACTTAGACCAAGAAATAAATTATCCTTCGTGGTACTCGTCATTTACTTTGCTGTTTTGCGCGATTTTGCTAGGTATTATTGCTAGTGCTAAGAAGAAGCAGGGCGATCGGTATTTTGGACACTGGAAAGCGCTGGCGTTGATGTTTGTATTTTTTTCTTTAGATGAAATATTGAGTCTGCACGAAATATTAATTATTAACGACTTGCGAAAGGCACTGAATTTAGGGGGAATTTTTTACTTCATTTGGGTAATTCCTGGGGCGATTTTTGTTGGGATTACTGCGCTGGCTTATCTCAAGTTTCTCCGGCACCTACCCCGGAAAATAAGAGACTTTTTCTTACTAGCAGGCAGTATATATGTGGGTGGAGCACTTGGCATGGAAATGGTTACTGGCTATTATGCAGATGCGGTAACTCAACGAAACTTGATATACGGTTTGATGGTTTGTGTTGAGGAAATTTTGGAAATGGTAGGGGTGATCGTATTTATCTACGCCCTGCTGTCTTACATCGGTTCCCATCTTAAAACTATTGATTTGCAGTTGAAGATATTGGATAATCCAGAGAGGTAAAACTGACGATCGACCAAGATTATTAACGAAATTGAAATCGCAGACTTTATGGCTATCTACTTCTACACCACTGCCAGCGAATACGGCTGTTTTTCTAACTTTTCCAGTCATGGATTCGAGTTAGACGGAGAATATTGGCCAACTACCGAGCATTATTTTCAAGCACAAAAGTTTCCCAAAACGGCTCATTGTGACCAAATTCGCCACGCAAAAACACCGAAAGATGCCGCAAAAATGGGACGTGATCGCTCTCGTCCCCTCCGTAAAGATTGGGAAAAAGTAAAAGATGATATCATGCGAAAAGCCGTACTCCGCAAATTTGAAACTCATGCCGAAATTAGAGAAATTTTACTCGCTACTGCGGATGAGGAAATAGTCGAAAATTCCCCTGTTGATTACTATTGGGGTTGCGGTAAAGATGGCAGCGGCAAAAATATGTTGGGCCAGATTTTAATGGAAGTAAGGGAAATATTGCGAAAACGCACATCAGAGTAAAACAGAACTTAAATTTCCCAAACTAAAGCAGGACTTATTTAATCCTAAGTCCTGCAATGCTCGTCAGCGAGCATTTCCTCAATTTTCTTAAACACTGAACTCATAAATCGGCATGAGCAACTGTCAAAACTTGTGTCAATCTCGTCGGGCTGTTCTAGTAGAGGGTTTAGCCTCTCCTCAGAGACTGCGAAGCAGGGGAAACGGTAAAAACCCTGCACCACTTTTTTTGTTTTAACAACTACTCTCAACCGGAATTAACTTTTATGGTTGCAAGTACAGCATTGTTACCCAGTCGCCTCCCGGACACCGTTCCCCTAAAGTTGGCGATTCACAGGTAAAACAGCAAAACACCTGTTCTGGTTAAAGTTTGTTTTTTATTGATGCTGTATCTTTACTATTGTGTACGATTTGTGGAAAGTGTCAGCAGTGCTACAGAATTCTTTACATTTGTGATTTATTTGGATACCATCGCGCCACTCTGTCGCAGTTGCTGTTGAATTTTGTTAAATTCTTTCTGTTCTGCGCTTAGCAAACTATTGTCGATCGGCGATCGCATATCCCACTGTAATTCGGACAATAACAACAAACAACCAGCCATAATTATTCCTGTGGTTAGATATTGCCAAGGTGCAACGAATGTTAATAAAGGGATACTAAATAAATGAGTTAGTCCAATCAGGAGAAAAGTGCGCGATCGCAAACCGAGTCCTGTACAAAAATAGCCGATCGCGCTCAACCCCAACCACAAATCGCAAAGGTGCAGCAGCAAACCTCCCCAACCGGCAAAAATACTGCAATCGGTCAAAACCAAACCAGTTATCATCAAAATCGCCCAAGAGTAAAGAATCCAGCTAACACGCTCGACTCTTACCCAAAACAAAGTCAAAACCGCCATTCCCGCAGTGCCAATTAGAGTCAAACTTGACCACAGAATCGCCTGAAAGCTCCAACTGATGGGGAAAAACTGAGCAGTGAAAAAAATCCCCCCTGTCACCAAACCCCAAAGCAGAAAAGTTTGGTCGATGCGGGTATAAAGTCCTGAGAAAAGAGTAATATTTCCAATTTGCCAGCGGAGTTGCAACAGGCCTTCGCGGTCTTGTACGTCGAGATGTTCCTGTTTGCAGCGGATTAGGGGTTCGGAGGCGTTGAAAAAGGTCATCCAGTGTTGGGGAAAGTATGAAGTTTTGTGTATTGTAACAAGTCTTAAAGAATATTTTTAAGATTTTTTCTTGTTCCCAGGCAGAGCCTGGGGACGCAGATTTGGAGGCTCTGCCTCCCGCGAGTCTAAGACTTGGGAGGCAGAGTCTCTGGATACTGATTCCCAGGCTGTGCCGGGGAACCAAGAAACCAGTGATTATTTGTGTTTTTTGTTCAGGGTTTTGGTCAACTGAGTAATTGAGTTGAGCAAAGTTTGGGAAAAGTAAGCCATTGCAATAATCACGGCTACTGCAACTCCTCCGTACATCAGTAAGGGCATGAAACCTCCAGTTTCCGGCGGTGTTGCCGCATCAGTTGGAGTCGTAGAAACCAGAATGACTTGGTTTGTGCTAAAATCAGACATATAAACTCCTTGGTCTGTACAAAGACCATAAAAATGGGAACTTGACGAGCGTTTCTGGTGGCAGCCAGTCGCTCTGAAAAAAACAAGCGATCGAAAGCGTCTCTAGTAACAGCTAGGGGCGCTTGTTTGCTTGTCAAGGGCAGTCTAACACTGCTTTCAAAAATATACAACAAAAATAACGTATATTTTTGAAACGTATGGTACAATTAAACGTATAAGCGGTAAAATCCTTGTCTAAAAAGCATTTCATGGAAAAACCTAAAAAAAATCAGCAATCGCAGCTTTGAGTTCTGGGGCTACACAAACAAAGTCCGCTAACGGCCAGCAGGTTGAAACCTGAGGCTACACAAACAAAGTCCGCGAAGGCGGACTTTCGATAAGTTGTGTAAAACCTGTTTTATGAAAAGCACATATCTTTCTCGATTTACTCCTAGTTTAATGACGCCGGAAGCGTTAGAAGCAATTCTAGTTAAGCGCCAGCAATTAGTGCAGGATTTAGTTGAACGGGTTCGCGAAAGTGCTGCGAATTCAGCTAAGCATTACACGCTGTTAATTGGACCGCGCGGTATTGGCAAAACTTACCTAATTTCACTGCTTTATCACCGCGTCTGCAAGCTAGAAAATTTGCGGGAAAAATTGGTCATTGCATGGTTGCGGGAGGAAGAATGGGGCGTTTCGTCTTTTTTAGATGTTCTGCTGCGAATTTTCCCGGCCCTTGAAAATGAATATTTAAAAGAATATAATGCCAAACTACGAGCAACAGTAGAAAAATTGTATCAGTCACCAGATACCGCAGAAAGTACGGCCGCCAAATTGGTAAAAGAATTTGTTGGGAACCGCACTTTCCTGTTGATTGTAGAAAATTTAGATGAGATATTTTCCGGGTTAGGCGAAGAAGGACAAAAGCAATTCCTGGCCTTTATTCAAGAGTTAGGCAAATGTACGATTGTCGCCACATCAACCAGTTTATTTAAGGGGATTAAAATTAAAAAATCTCCGTTTTACGGCTTTTTCAACATTCAGGAATTGCCAGAGTTGACCTTGGAGGAAGCGGCGCAACTGTTGAAGAATATCGCCGAATTTGAAGGAAAGCAAGAATTAGCAGCTTTTATTGACACGAAAAAAGGGTTCGAGCGAATCAAAGTTGTCCATTACCTTTCAGGCGGTAGTCCTCGGATTTATATTATTCTTTCAGCTTTTCTTACCCGTGACTCCCTCGACGAACTGAGGAAAGCATTTATGGAAATGCTGGATGATTTAACACCATTCTATCAGGAAAAAATTAAAATTTTGTCCAATCAGCAGCGAAAAATAGTTAATTTTTTGTGCGACAGAGGCGGTGCTACACCTGTAAAAGAAATTTCTAAATTCTGTTTTATTACTCAGCAAACAGCATCGAGCCAACTGAAAGATTTGCGAGATAAGGGTTATGTCAAAACTGAGGAAATTGGACGGGAATCTTGGTATGAATTGCGGGAACCCTTAATGCGTTTTTGTCTTGAGGTGAAGCAGCAGCAAAATCAACCGATTAGATTAATTATAAATTTTTTGCGATTTTGGTATACGCGAAAAGAGTTGCAGCAGCGATTGGAATCGAGGATGGATGATTTTGATTTTTCTGACAGAGAAAGTCATGCTGAAGATCAGCAATGCTCAGAACCGATTCCATTTGATACTCTAAAGGATCAAGAATATTATCGCCTTGCGTCTGAGGTAAAAGATATCGAATGGCGCAAAGAAGCCTTAGCTGCTTTAGATAAAGCGATCAAGCTTAAGCCGAATTCTGCGTGGGCTTGGACTAAGCGGGGTGATGTACTCGACCACCTTAAACGCTATGAAGAATTCGTAGCATCCTACAACAAAGCGAGCCAGATTGACCCAAATGATCAGTGGGCTTGGGCTAAGCGGGGCGATGTATTCAACGACCTTTTTAAACGTTATGAAGAAGCCTTAGAATGCTACGACAAAGTGATCGAAATTGACCCAAATCATCAGTGGGCTTGGGTTAAGCGAGGTGATGTACTCGACCATCTTAAACGTTATGAAGAAGCCTTAGTATCTTATGATAAAGCGATTGAGGTTGACCCTAATTCTAAGTGGGCTTGGGTTAAGCGAGGCGATCTATTAAACAACCTCAAATGCTATGAAGAAGCGTTAGTATGCTTTGATAAAGCCATCGAACTTGATGCCAATTATCAGTGGGCTTGGCGTATCCGAGGCAATGTGCTCAATAACCTCAAACGCCACGATGAAGCATTAGCATCTTTAGATAGGGCGCTCACACTTGATGGCAATTATCAGTGGGCTTGGGCTAACCGAGGCAATGTGCTCAATAACCTCAAACGGTATGAAGAAGCTTTAGAATCTTACGATAAAGCTAGCCAGCTTGACCCCAGCGATCAGTGGGCTTGGGCCAGCCGAGGCTATTTACTCAACAACCTCAAACGCTATAAAGAAGCTTTGGCATCCTTAGACAAAGCTATTGAGGTTGATCCGCATGATGCGATCTCTTGGAACAATAAAGGCTGGTGCTTGCTCAACCTGGAACGCTATGAAGAAGCCTTAGTATCCTTTGATAAAGCGATCGAACTTGATGCTAATTTTCAGTTAGCTTGGTTGAGCCGAGGTGTTTTACTCAACAACCTCAAACGCTACGATGAAGCCTTAGTATCCTTTGATAAAGCGATCGAACTTGATGCCAATTTTCAGTCGGCTTGGGCTGTACGAGGCGATGTACTCAACAATCTTAAGCGCTACGACGAAACATTAGCATCCTTAGATCGAGCGATCGAACTAGGTGATCGATCTTCATATGTCTTCTTCAAACGCGCTATGGCTATTCTCGGATTAAATCGTTGGGATGAAGGTATCGCTGCCTTATACGACGCATTCCAACGCCTAGAACCAAGCGATGAAGCTGATGCAGAAAATGCCGAGTTAATTACCCGCAACCTGTTCGCAAACACGCACGATGCAGGGATATGGAAAAATCGCATCACCAGCCTAATTGCAGTTTACGAAAAACACGAAGCTATCTCAATCTTAGGACAGGCAATTGTGCGAAACATCCCCGCGCTAATGTCAGAAATGGTAAGCGACAAAGCTGCACGCACTTGGTTAGAATTGTGGCAAGAACTAACCAGCAAGTACGAAGAATTCCAAATTCCCATCCGCCTGCTGAATGCGGCTGTCCGCTATAAGGAAACAAAGGGCGACAGACGAGTTTTGCTAGAACTTGCCATAGAAGAACGCAATTTATTAGAACCATTGGTATCAACACAACCCGAATAAGTAAAACAGGACTTACGCACTCCGACAAAGAAACCGGGTTTTTTACCTAATCTTCGAGTACAAACGAAGTATTTTCGTAAAAAAAACCGGTTTCTGGGCACCCTGCGTAAGTCCTATAAAATAGGTATAAAATAGAAAGTGATGCTACTAGCAATGGAGTCATCCCCATGACAACAACAATTTCCTCTCAAACTTTGCCAGAAATCATCTACCCAGACAGCGACGGAAAACCCATGTCTGACAATACTAAACAGTTTCAATTAATAGTAAAAATTCAAGGCGGAATAGATGCCTTATTCAAAGACAACGAAAATGTCTTTGTAGCAGGTGATTTGCTGTGGTATCCCGTCGAAGGAGATAACAAAACTCGCCAAGCACCTGATACTATGGTAGTCTTTGGCAGACCCAAAGGTGACAGAGGTTCCTACCAACAGTGGCTTGAAGATAATATTGCGCCACAAGTTGTCTTTGAAATCATCTCCCCCGGCAACCGAATGCGAGAAATATTTAAGCTTTTTAAGTTTTATGATAATTATGGAGTCGAAGAATGTTATTTCTACGATTTAAAGGATAAGGAGTTAATGGGTTGGATGCGAAGTGACGGAAAACTCAACTATATTGAATCAATGGAGGGTTGGGTAAGTCCGCGTTTGGAGATCCGTTTTGAAACTGCATCGGGAGATTTAGAAATTTATCGTCCCGACGGACTAAAGTTTTTGTCTTATGTGGAGTTATCAAGACAAATGGAACAAGCGCAGCAGCAAATGGAACAAACGCAACAACAAATAGAACAAGAACGACAGGAGAAAGAGTTAGTACAGCAAAAAGCCGATCGCCTTTCAGAAAAACTCCGAGAAATGGGCATAAATCCAGAGGACATTTGAGATTATAATAGTCCTCGAATCACGGGCGATCGGAAAATGGGTTTTTCACCAAATCTGCGGGCTGTAACGCATCTTATCGTAAAAAACCCGGTTTCTAGACCCCCATATCTTAATTATGCAAAATCCCCGCCAAATAGCCTTTCTCGCACTCCGCGAAGTCCACCGCCGAGGTGCATTCGCAGATGCCGCCCTCGATCGCGCTTTCAGCAATTCTCAACTCAACGACCTCGATCGGCGTTTAGTCACAGAATTAGTTTACGGTAGCGTCAGGAGAATGCGATCGATCGACTTCATCATCGACAAACTAGCCACCAAGAAATCCTCCCAACAACCGCCCGAACTCCGCACCATCCTACATTTAGGCTTATATCAACTCGAATATCTCAACCAGATTCCCCCCTCCGCCGCCGTCAACACCACCGTTCAACTAGCAAAAGAAAACGGGTTTTCAGGACTCAGCAGTTTTGTCAACGGTTTGTTGCGAGAATATACCCGTTTAACCCCCCCAACCCCCCCTTGCCAAGGGGGGGCTAAGAGTGTTGCAAATTCCCCTCAGCAAGCAGAAACTAAAACTACCTCTAACTCCCCCCCTTACCAAGGGGGGGCTGGGGGGGGTTTTAATTCCCCTCAGCAAGCAGAAACTAAAACTACCTCTAACTCCCCCCCTTACCAAGGGGGGGCAGGGGGGGGTTTTAATTCCCTAAAATTACCCGAAAACCCAGTCCAACGCTTAGGAATTATCCACAGTTTCCCCGACTGGCTAATAGAATTGTGGATCGAACAAATAGGCGAAACCGAAACCGAACAACTCTGTGAATGGTTCAACCAATCCCCCACAATTGACCTGAGAATCAATCCCTTAAAAAGCTCGATCGCCCAAATTGAAGCTGCCTTCAAAACCCACAACATCTCAACTAGCAGAATCCCACAGTTGCCGCAAGCATTAAGACTAAATGGCAGCATCGGCGCAATTCAAAACCTTCCCGGATACAGCGAAGGTTGGTGGACAATCCAAGACAGCAGCGCTCAATTAGTCACCCATTTACTAGCGCCCCAGCCAGGGGAAACTATCATCGACGCCTGCGCCGCACCGGGGGGAAAAACCACCCACAGCGCCGAATTAATGCAGGATGAAGGTACTATTTATGCCTGCGACAAAACCGCCAGCAGACTCAAAAAACTTAAAGAAAATGCAGACAGACTCCAGATGAAATCCATTAAAATTCATACCGGAGACAGCCGCCATTTCCCAGAGTTTGTTAACCTCGCAGACAGAGTTTTACTAGACGCACCTTGTTCTGGCCTCGGAACCCTCCACCGCCGCGCCGACGCCCGCTGGCGACACACGCCGGAAAACATTCAAACACAATCCCAACTGCAATCGGAATTGCTAGCAAATGCAGCGACATTTGTCAAGCCCGGCGGCGTATTAGTTTATGCAACTTGCACAATTCATCCGTTGGAAAATGAAACAGTTATTCGATCGTTCTTAGACAGCAATCCTCACTGGCAAATAGAACCCCCAACAATTGATTTACCAGTACAGCCATCACCCGAAGGATGGGTGAAAGTGTGGCCACACAGACATCACATGGACGGCTTTTTTATGGTGAGGCTAAAGCAATTGAAAAAAAACTAAAGTCCTTACTACAAACCGATAGTTTAATATCCCGGTTCTTGATAAGCAGGCTCTTGATAAGCAGGCTCTTGATAAGCAGGTTCTTGATAAGCAGGTTCTTGATAAGCAGGTTCTTGATAAGCAGGCTCTTGCGGTGGGTAATACTTCGGTTCAGGATTAGGATTATAAGGCACGATCGCCCCATCCTCATTCACAATCATCCCGCGAATAATCCTCTTAGGCTCCACCGGTTTTGCCTTAATACTGCCCTTGCGACCCTCCAACTTCGGCAACTTCGGAAACTTCTCAACGGGCATTCCCTTAACAGCTTGACTCATAAAATCGCGCCAATTGTAGGCAGCCGTACCGCTAGTTCCCCAAGTCGGATAATTATCATCATTCCCCAGCCAAACCCCAGTCACCACCTGTGGAATGTAACCAATAAACCACAAATCCCTGACATTTTCCGAAGTACCGGTTTTGCCTGCTACAGCGCGATCGTTTAAAGCCGCCGGCCCCCCCGTACCGTCTTGCACAACACCCTCCAACATCCAAGTAGTAATCGCAGCACTATCCTTATCCAAAACCCGCTTCGGTTTAAAATCAGCCTGATAAATCACATCTCCCCGCTGATTAATCACCCGCTTAATTCCGTGGGCTTCAATAAAATTTCCTTGGGCTGCTAAAGTACCGTAAGCATTGGTTAACTCGAGCAAATTCACCTCCGAAGAACCCAAAGCCAGGGAATAAATCGGACTCAATTTCGACTTAATTCCCATATCGTGGGCTACTTTTATGGCCGGTTCAAAACCCACATCCATCAACACCTTCACAGCTACGACATTCACCGAACGTGTCAAAGCATCCGAGATCGATCGCCAACCGCTAAATTTTTTGCCATAATTATTCGGTTGATAGCCGTCGATAATAATTGGTTCGTCTTCGTAACCGTCATAGGGAGAAAAACCAGCCGCCATCGCCGCGGCATAAACCAACCCTTTAAACGTCGAACCGGGCTGCCGCAAAGCCTGGGTAGCACGATTAAATTCACTTTCCTTAAAATTTCCCCCTCCTACCAGGGCTTTAACTTCCCCAGTCTTAGTGTCCATAGAAACTAAAGCGGCCTGTTCAAAACCCTGACGGCGGCCATCAACTTCGATCGCATCTTTAACCACCTTTTCCGCTATTTTCTGCCACTTCAAGTCCACCGTCGTCTCAACAGTCAAACCGCCAGCTTCCAAAGCATCCTGAGAAACATAGCGCGGCAATTCCTTCCGAATGTAACTAGCAAAATAAGGTGCGACTACTTTAAATCGCTTCGGCGGACTTGGTTTAACGGCAATAGGTTCCGCCATCGCCTCCTTCGCCTCAGCCTCTGTAATTACCTTTGCTTCCTGCATTTGTTGCAGCACAAGATTGCGGCGTTGCTTAGCAATATCAGGATTAACTAAAGGCGAATATTCGCTCGGTGCCGGCGGCAAACCCGCCAAAGTTGCCATCTCTGCCAAAGTTAATTTATCGACTGTTTTGCTAAAGAAAACCAAAGCTGCATCTGCCACTCCGTAGGCATCCGAACCCAAATAAACCAGATTTAAATATCTTTCTAAAACTTGGTCTTTACTCAACTCCCGCTCTATTTTCTGAGCTAAAAGAGCTTCCCGAACCTTCCGCCTAATACTTCTTTCCTGATTAAGAAAAACAACGCGAGCCAATTGTTGCGTAATTGTACTGCCGCCCTGCACTAAATCTCTCGCTATCAAATTAGAAACAATCGATCGCACAATACCTTGATAATCCACCCCGCGATGTTGGTAAAAACGGCGGTCTTCTATCGCAATAAAAGCTTTAACCAACAGTTCGGGAATTTCTTGAAGTTTCAGTTTATCTCTAGTTGCAGGCCCCGACTGCAACAAAATCGTATTATCTGCCGCCTTAATTGTCAGCGTTCCGTCGCGGTTAAACGCTGACAAATCGTTAACATCCGGCAAACCTTTGTCTAATGTGTACAAAATCCATAAACCGTAGATTAAAGCGCCCCCGCCTATACTTGCCACACCTAAACTTATCCAAAATCTAGGGCGGCGGGGGATACGTTTTTTAGTATTTTCCTGCGGTGAGCTATTTTCCTGTAGTGCCGTATTTATCTGCAGTTGGGTGTTCGGCGATGCGCTATTTTCCGGCAATTCGCTACTATCCGATTTTTGGGGTGATTTAGTTCCCAGCAAACTTAATCCCGGCCGCAACAATTCTTTTCCCTTGGTTTGCAAGCTGGTAACTTGAGGTTCAATTTCCAACCAAGCAATTAAGCGCTTCAACCCTTGCCAATTGCGCTTGACTATTGGATATCGAGCGTATTCTGGCTCTAAATATTCCGACTCTAAATATTCTGACTCTAAATATTCTGACTCTTCTAGAGGCGCAGCATCTTCTGATACCACATACTCGGATCGCTCATCCTTTTTCCGTGGATAAAATTCCGCCTCTGATTCCGGCGAGTTGAGCTTATTACCCTTCGCAGCCTTCGGCGGTTCTCGATCGGAATTACCGCTTATTGCGTTAGTGACTTTGCTCAATGTATCTTTGATATTTGAGAAAAATTCTGCCACGTTCAGACCTTCAAACCTCATCAAGTCCGATTAAAAATTAAAAATTAAAAAAGCTAGCCTTCTTCAATTCTTAATTTTTAATTCGACATTTTTTCTTGAATAACACACGCTGCCTTGAATTAGCTTTTTTGAATTAAAAACTTTTTAATTCAAAACTAAAAATTCAAAACTTTTCTTAACGCTGCAGAACTTGGTATTTTTTTGAGAGGTGAATTAGATTTTTTGAATTCAAAAATTTTTAACTCAAACCTCAAAACTCTGCTTAACTCGCATGACCCAGTGCCAAGGCTGCTACCAGCATACCCAAAACCAGGAAAGGCTGAGCACTTGCCTGATATTTAACATCATTTTCCAGGGGATTACGCAAAAAGTACATATCCTGAAAAGTAATTTGGGGAATTATCAGCAGCAGCAGAATGACAGCGTAAAGATTTTGGTGGATGCTGATCAGGTAGCCTGCAATCCCAGCTTGAAAGATGTCGATCATCAAAACGCAAATCCAAGCTGCGGTGCTGATGCCAAACATCACTGGCAAAGATTTTAACCCTAATTGCCGATCGCCCTCAACACTTTTGAAATCATTGACGATCGCAATCCCCAGCCCTGCCAAACTGTAAAACAGGGTCAAAATCATAATCGTCGGATCTAGTGTACCAAACAAAGCTTGACCCGCCCACCAAGGCAGGGCAATGTAGCTAGCACCCAGGGCATAATTTCCCAACCAGCCATTCTGCTTCAGTTTCAGCGGAGGCGCAGAGTAGATATAAGCTAGAAACGCGCCACCGAGAGTCAAAACAGTCATTATCGGGAATTCATGACCCGCCCACAAGTCTAGAGCATAAGCCACCCCAATGCCAGCCGCTAATAATACCAAAATTTGCGTTACTACTTGGGGAATCGAGATGATACCGGAGGGAATCGGACGGTAGGGCTCGTTAATGGCGTCGATTTCGCGATCGTAAAAATCGTTCAAAGTTTGAGTGTACCCGGTCAGCAACGGCCCTGACATCAACATACAAGCTGCTGCGATCAAGAAATTCTCTAAGTTCCAAACATAGTTCCCAGAAGACGCAGCCCCGCATACCACGCCCCAAATTAGGGGAATCCAGGTAATCGGTTTCATCAATTGCAAGCGAATCTTCCAGATAGAAGTTTCTCCGCTAGCGGCCCCTTTCATGCCCAACAGTTGCCTAGTTTTGGCACTGCGGTTTTCGGTAGCAGCACTTTCCGGTGCAGCTTCTGGGGAGATTTGGGATGGAGGAGAGTCAGACATAATGTGATGTTAGCGGTACTGCTACTATTGCGTCGTTTTGCATTTCAATAATAATTCAGATAGCTTACCACTGATATTTAAGGCAGATTCTTGAAAACTTACCCTGGCTTGGAGTTGATGCTAAGGAAAAGTAGGAGTTTCACAATATATTGAGATATCATTTTTTTGTGGAAATGTCAAGAGGATAAATACTTTTTTTATAATTTCGCTGAGGCCGCCTGCAGGGGGAGATTTTTTACCAGCAGGTGCATTTAATGTCAATTACCATGAGGCGATCGAGTTTTTTGCCATACTACCCTTGAATCATCTCATCTGGCAGAAAATCTGGCAAAAATTCAGAATCTAGAACCTCGACAGCAGTGTAGATACATAATTTCGGAAACGTCTCTACAAGCAATCCAGTTTCAGCGCTTGCTTGTTCTGCTGCATCCGCATAGCATTGAGCCAATACCTCTTCAAGATATGGTTTGAGACTGGGGGAATCTTTCAGAGCTTGGCGAATGTGTCTGCGATGTTCGACAATGCTGCCTTTCCAACTACCGCTTCTTTGATCCGGTTGAAATTGCCACTTGAGCAAGTGCAGGAGAATTACCACCAGATTACTCTCTAAACTCCGGCGTTCACTTCGCCCCATGTCTTCTATTTCTGCAATCAGATTTTCCCAGTCGATGTTTGAATAGTCACGAACCCGCAACTTTTCCACAGTGGTTTCCATCCATCTCAGGTAATCTGTATCATACAATTTTTGTGGTTCAACTTCTAATTTTGTTGTCATAAGCTGTTCGTGCTAACAACTGAAATTAACAAATATGGCGATAGGAATCAAAAGGCAGTCCCGTCCGTCGCTTGACTTCGACAACTGATTTGTAAGCGCCTTTTCTCTGCCTTTCTCTAACTATTTTTTCCGCAACATATCGATCTAAACCGCTGGCTATCAACTCTTCCGGCGAAAGAATATTTAACCGTTTCCAAGTAAACTGCAATTCTTTTTGATAATTGTAGCTGAAGCAAATCATCGGGGCGATTCGTCTGACGTGACTTTCGGGAACTCCGGCTATTTCTGATAACTCTTCGGCGTGGGTAAAAATGTAGCCTTCGTTTTGCAGAGATTCAATATCGTTGGCGTAGACGATCGGCAAACCCAAGATTCTGACCATATCGTCTTTGGTACACTCGTTAATATCTATTTTGCCGCGCACGTTTGCTAGTTCTTCGGCATTTGTCGCAGTTGCAGGAACCAGTAAGCCTCTAGGTGCGGTTTTGATCAGATAGCGCTTTTTCAAACTAAAAGCAGTAACAATTTGAGCGATCCACACGATCGTACCCAAATTAGTTGAAGAAGATACCGCTAGTGCTGCTAAAGTAATTGCAACACCCCATCCCATCCAACTACGAATATTTGACTTTTGGCCTGCATAGGCGATCGCCAATCCGCCGAAGTAGGGAATAAAAGCATACCACACCCAATTTGGAGTTTGACGCAGCCAGTATAAATCTTGAGACACTTTAATTTTATCCTTAAATAATTGTGTTCTCACACTTTCTTATTTCACTCCCACTTTTTTAATAGTGGGCTTCCTTCTTCCTTCTTCCTTCTTCCTTCTTCCTTCTTCCATCGAACTGACATCCGTTACATCCGAAGAAAGCTAATCCGTTGCCGAACTTCCTTCTTAATTACAATTCTCGCAACAGTTTTTGGCGTTTTTCTTCATATTCTTCGGCGGTAATTGCGCCCATATCGTAAAGTTTTTTCAATTCGCCGATCGCCCCGGTTACATCTTTTGCCGCTCTGAGGGCATACCCCGACGGCAACATGCCACCATTGTACTGAACCTGAAAAGCTTGTTCCGACATCAGCAGCAGGCCGATAAAATCGAAAAATGCGAGCAGTGACGGAATTAATGTCCAAGAAAATAGCAAGTATAATACCCCTGCTAAGTTATTGCCCAAATAAAATTTGTGAACTCCGAAACCTCCTACAAAGAAAGCTAACACAACTGCTACGGTTTTATCTTTTACCATTTTTACTTTCCCCAGTTTTTTATTTTAACTTCTGCGATCGACCTTTAACCCTCGACCTTTAACGATCGAGCTAAGTAATCTTACTAATTTTTACTCATTTATTTGGGTTTTTGCGAAACTTAGACATCGCAAAATACAGCAGAACGATACCGACTTGAGCTTGTAGAATGACCAAGTAGCCTCTCAAGAAATAATTTAGTTCGCTGCCTGAATTGAGAGAAAATATTAAAATGCCCAAGGCTGCGTAGGGTGCGAAACGCATCCAACTCGGCGTTCCCTCTAACTTGTGGCTATTCAAATTGCTCATTGGGTTTAAGCCTCATCCTAAATTAAAATTTAGCTATAAATTAGCCGGATTGTCAACTTCCGTTTGGTGCGATCGCCCGCGCCAGTCTCTCAATCATCAGCCCACAAGATATTACTTCCATGTTAAACCAGGTTTTTCCGCTAAAGTAAGCGACCGGGGCGGGTATATCTGGATCTGTGGCTAATATTACAGATTAGGATGAACCCGCCCCTAATGAAATTCCGGTTATTTTACCGGACTAGATATCAGGGGCGCACCGATCACCCTAATGCTGTGTTTGGCAAGAGTCGATCGCCCCCACGAAAACTGTCAAAAAAACTCGGTTAATTCACAATTATTAACAACCGCCCGAATTAACTCGCGCCGCCGCCCAAAAGAAACAGACTCAGGAGAGTACCGCTGTTCCAAAGACTGTGGAGAAGCATAGGAGCAAGGAGATTGCGCGATCGCGTGTACACAAACCCCAAAACCGCACCCAAAGTCGCCAAAGGCAGAATCTCAGAAACACTCAAGTGAGCCACAGCAAACAAGAAAGCAGAAGCTGCGATCGCCCCCCAAACAGGCAAATAGCGAGTCAGAGAAGGCAGCAGAAAGCCCCGAAACACGATTTCCTCAAAAACCGGAGCCGCGATCGCAGCAGTGCCGAAAAACACCGCCAAAGCCACGTTGTCCCTACCTTCGAGAACGATCGGCAAAATCGGATTACTGCCACCTTGTCCCTGCCAGAATTGCTGATTGATCAGCGACACCAAAACTACCAAAGGCAAAGCAACAAAATACCCGCCAAATCCCCACAAAAACCAATTTCCCCGCAAATTAATCCGAAACCAACCTTCAGGCAAAGGCAAAAAAGACTTGACCGAAAAATACAGTACCGAAAGCCCCCCAGCCGACAGCAACAAATAAGTCGCAAAGATATAAAAAGCCTTGTCGCGCGGGTCAAAAGTAGCAGGATTGAGTTTTAAAACAGCCAGAGAAACCGGCAGCAACAAATAGGGAATCAAGATTTGGCCGACAAAGAAAAAGCCGACCACAAGTACCTGCCAAACAATCTCACCGTCCCAAGGCACATCCCAAGTCAAGCTCGCATTTCGCGCCAACAGCGGGCCGGAACCTGCTGTATCTAACTGCTGCCGCTGCAACAACCACTGCACCGTCAAACCAACCAACAAAACCGTGCCAATACAAAGTGCGATCGCCGGAACGCCAACTATAATTGCCAACTTTTCTACAGCTTGCTGGGCCATTACTTGCTCTGCTGCTTGCAGGGCCACCAGCTCTTTAGAACGTTCTTGCAGCTTGTAAAGTTGAGCGAGAGCGCGATAGCGAAACCAGCCATCCAAAGACTTTTGAATGCGCGGCTCGGCATCCGGCAGTAGTTGAGCCGGATTGCTCCAAATTCCAGTTAAAACTTGAGCAGTTACCACCGAAGAATCGTCATCACTTTTAGTTTTGTAGCGCTCAACTAAATTTGTCCAAGTTTGGATAGCCACCTCAGTTTTGCCACTGCTTGCCTGCAAAATTCCCAATCGCAAGTCAAGTTCGTTTAGCAGCACTGACTGTTGATTGATCGACTCTGACGCAGCCTTATTTGGAGCCAAATTCAGAGTATTATCCTCAGACTTAGAGGCGATGGCAGACTGAATTTGTTTAACTTGTGCTTGAGTTGTTTCGAGAGTTTTGCGAGTCGAGTCTCGCGCTTCTTGATATTGCGTCAAAGCCGTATTTAAAGGATCTGCACCGACAATATTGTTGCGCGCCGAACTTAAATTAGCACTCTGATTATTTTCTCCTTGCCACTCCGAGGCGTGCAGCAGCAAATTTGTCTGGTAGAGTTCCAGCCGACTTTGAATTTGCGGCTGATTCCAACTAGCAAGTAAAGATAAACCGACCAGGGCGATCGCGATCGCCGTTAAAATACCTAAAATAACCCGCTTCAGTGTCATTACTGCTTTTCCGTCCCGCGCGAATCCGTGGCTAAATCTTTTCCGTCTTTAATCATAGGTCGTTGCAGACGAGAGTATCCCGACAACTGGTAAAATTTCACTGGCTCATCTTTTTGACTCGCCTCAACAAGACTCACGCCACAAATCCTTGACTCGCCATGTATGGGTAAGGCGTGCACCGCGCACCCGAAGCGCGGTAACAGGCTAAATCTAAAATCTAAAATCTAAAATCTAAAATCGAATGACTCGCATTATCTTAGTCCGTCACGGCAAAAGCACCTACAATCAAGAACGCCGCATCCAAGGCCGCCTCGATAAATCAATTTTGACAGAAGCAGGCCGCAACACCGCCCTGCAAGTAGGCGACACACTCAGCAGTATCGCCTTTGATGCCATCTATACCAGTCCCCTGCAACGCGCCAAAGAAACAGCGGAAATCATCCTGTCGCGCTTGACAAATCCGCCACAACTCCAGCCAACTGATAATTTGATGGAAATCGATTTGCCTCTGTGGGAAGGAATGTTGCGTCAAGATGCGATCGACAAATTCCCCGAAGCATATCAGCAGTGGCAAAAACAGCCAGACAAATTTTCCATGAAACTGCCATCTGCTGACGGAGAAATTGAACACTTTCCCGTATTGGCAATTTTTGCTAACGCCCGTCATTTTTGGCAAGAACTTTTATCGCGCCACCGGGACGGCACAATTCTAGTAGTAGGTCATAACGGAATCAACCGCGCTCTCATCGCTACAGCGTCGGAAATTAACCCGAATTACTACCAATCTATTCAGCAGTCAAATTGCGGCATTAGCGTCCTTAATTTTGGATATTCCCCTGTTACCACCGACGAGCCAGGAGAGCCAAAAAAGAAAGTTCCAGTTCAATTAGAATCCCTGAATTTAACTTCCCATACCGGGGAAATTTTTCCCAAACCGAGGGACGGACACCAAGGCCCGCGCTTGTTGCTGGTGCGTCACGGCGAAACCGACTGGAATAAAGCAGGTAAATTTCAAGGGCAAATTGACGTACCTCTCAACGATAACGGCCGCGAACAATCCCGGCGGGCGGCAGAATTTCTCAAGGATGTAAAATTAGATTTTGCGATTAGCAGTTCCATGCTGCGCCCGAAAGAAACTGCGGAAATTATTCTCAAGTATCACGGCGGTTTGCAACTGGAACTGCGCGATGACTTGAGAGAAATCAGCCACGGACTTTGGGAAGGAAAATTTGAATCAGAAATCGAACAATCCTATCCGGGTTTGCTAGCAGAATGGAAAACATCTCCTGAAACAGTGCAAATGCCGGAAGGAGAGAATTTGCAGCAAGTTTGGCAGAGAGCGATCGCAGCTTGGCGCGAAATTGTACAATCTGTTTCTGGTACTGGGATTGTAGTTGCTCACGATGCCATTAACAAAGCAATTCTCTGCCACCTATTCGGTTTGGAACCAGAACATTTCTGGAAATTCAAACAAGGAAACGGAGCCGTTAGCGTGATTGATTATCCCCACGGCCCCGATGGTTTGCCGGTATTACAAGCGATGAATGTCACAACTCATTTGAGCGGCGGCGTTTTTGACAAAACAGCAGCCGGAGCACTCTAATTAGTAAAGTGCTGAGCGCGAACCCGTAGCGGAAGAAACGCCCACCGCTACGGGTTCGCGCCTGAAAAATGTTTGAATTTGGATAACAACCGCGCCCGACGCTTAGGAAGTTCTTAATTCCTGAAACTAATGCCGTGGATTGCTTCTTCCATGTTCCTGACATCCATTACATCCGTTACATCCGTTACATAATCCGTTGCCGAACTTCCTTCTTCCTTCTGTTATATGAGCCGCGAACTGCTACAAAATGTACGAGTGCTAGATCCAGTTTCAGGGAGCGATCGCATCGCTGATATTCTAATTACCGAAGGCCAGATCGAAGCCATTGCAGAAAAAATTGCTGAGTTTCCCGCTGACACCCAAGTGCGGGATTGCCAGGGACTGATTTTGGGGCCGGGGTTAACTGATATCTACAGTCACAGCGGAGAACCGGGCTTTGAGGATCGAGAAACCCTGGAATCTTTGATGCAGGCTGCAGCGGCTGGGGGTTTTACGCGAGTGGCGATTTTGCCGGATACCTCGCCACCTGTTGACAATTTGGCCGGTTTAGCTTTGTTGCAGCAACATATCCGCAATTTGCCGCCCGGGCTGCCCAGCTTGTATTTTTGGGGAGCGCTGACAGCGGGCGTTAAAGGGCAGCAGATGGCAGAGTTGGGCGAGCTGGCTTCCTGTCCAGTGGTGGGTTTTGCAGACGGTTTGCCGCTGTCTAATCCGGCTCTGGTGAGGCGTTTGCTGGAGTATATCAAGCCTTTGGGTAAGTCTGTGGCTTTGTGGCCGTGCGATCGAACTTTGGCAGGAAATGGCGCGGTGAGGGAGGGTGCGGTGTCGGTGCGCTTGGGTTTACCTGGAATTCCGGCGAGTGCGGAAACTTCGGCTTTGGCGGCAATCCTGGAGTTGGTGGCATCTGCGGGCACAGGAGTGCACATCATGCGTGTTTCTACAGCGCGCAGCGTGGAATTGATTCGGGATGCGAAGGCGCGGGGTTTGCCGGTGACTGCGAGTGTGACTTGGATGCACTTGCTGTTGAATGTCGGGGCAATTTCAGGAAATTCTAAAGATGCCGGCGGGAAAAATGCTCTGACTGCTTCGTTGCCCTATGATCCGAATTTACGCCTAGAACCGCCGTTGGGGAATCTCAGCGACCAATTAGCGCTGATTCAAGCTGTGAAAGATGGCGTAATTGATGCGATCGCGATCGACCACAACCCGCATACTTATGAGGAGAAAACTGTGGCTTTTGCTGATAGTCCGCCGGGGGCGATCGGCTTAGAATTAGCTTTGCCTTTACTGTGGCACGGACTGGTAGAAACTGGCGAATTTTCGGCTTTAGAACTGTGGCGAGTGTTGAGTACCAGGCCGGCCGTTTGTCTCGGACAAACCCCCGCCACGGTTGCACCGGGAGTCTCTGCTGAGTTGATTTTGTTCGACCCGCAAATGAGTTGGACTGTTGACGGGCCAAGTCTGAAGTCGCGATCGGCAAATACGCCTTGGTTGGGACAGCAATTAGCGGGAAAAGTTGTACAAACCTGGATTAATTGACAATCAAGCAATTTGGTTAGGGACTCCCGGATTTATCAGTTCTCAAATCTCAAATCTCAAATCTCAAATGGATTGACCGTTGGAATTGGGAATTATTTAACGAACCGCGAAGTCGCGAAGGGCGCGAAGGAAGAGAAAGAAGATCAAGAAGAAGATAGGTAATTTGGTACGTGGAAGCTTTGGATCAAGCCGGGTAAATATATGATTGCTGTTGTTCCTTCGTGGAATTCCCCACCGCTAGACTTGACATTGGATCTGGGAGAAATTCATGTTTGGCGCGTCTCTCTGACTCAAACAGAATCTTGCTTGCAAAGTTTAGAAGAGACTCTCTCTACCGACGAGCGGACAAAAGCCGAGGGTTTTCACTTTCCCAAAGGTCGATCGCAATTTATTGTCAGTCGTGGGGTACTCAGAGCGATTCTGAGTCGCTATCTTAACATAAATCCTCACATTTTGCGCTTTTACTACAATCCCTACGGCAAACCCTCTATCATCGCCGCCCAAGGTGGAAATACCCTGCGTTTCAATTTGTCTCACTCTCGGGGTATTGCTCTAATTGCTATTACCAAAAATCGAGATATTGGTGTGGATATTGAAGGCATAAATACCAACTTTCCTTGCCTAGAAATTGCGGAAAAGTTTTTTTCACCATTAGAACACTCTGTGTTGCGTTCGCTCCCAGAACATCTCCAACCCAGAGCTTTTTTCACCTGCTGGACTCGCAAAGAAGCCTATATCAAAGCAGTCGGTAAAGGACTTTCTATTCCCCTGAATCAGTTTGATGTCACCCTCGCACCAGGAGAACCTGCCGCGCTGTTAAATGTTGAAGACAACCCTGAAGAAGCATCGAGATGGTCTTTAATGGAATTAATTCCGAGTTCAGATATGGTGGCGGCTGTTGCGGTTGCGGGAGATTGCTGGAAACTTCATTGTTGGGAGTGGACGGGGGAGTTTTGATTTATACTGAGATGTTGCACGCTTCGCTTTTTATGAACAGGCTTTCGGGCCTGTTCCACAAGAAAATTCTTTGTGGAGCAGTCATCTTGCCTGTTTTTGACAATGGTGCAATATCTCAGTTGATACCGATCGCGAGCGAGTAAAAGAAAACGGCAACAGTCGCTGGAATAGCTCTACTGCTTGCACCTCCAAGCTATTGTATTGCCCACCCTCCATAGACAAAGAAGGACACAAAAATGTTGTGTCCTTATTTGTCTATCCGACTGTAATTTACCACCCTACAACTGATTTAATAATTTAACCAAATCGATAGCCAAACCCTCGTACCGTAATGATATATTCCGGTTGGGCCGGATCTATTTCCAACTTTTCGCGCAGCCAGCGGATGTGAACATCAACTGTTTTGCTGTCTCCGATAAAATCTTGACCCCAAATTTTTTCCAGCAACTGATCGCGGGACCAAACTCGCCGGGGATAACTCATAAATAGTTCTAGTAAGCGAAACTGTTTAGGAGAAAATTTCACTTCCAGACCACGAACCAACACGCGGCACTCTTCAGGATACAGAGTTATGCTCTTATATTGCAGCATCATCGGTTGTCGCAACTGACCGAGGCGCTGGCGCCGCATCAGCGCCCGACAGCGAGCGATAAACTCCCGCATTCCAAAAGGTTTGGTCAGATAATCATCAGATCCCGCTTCGAGGTAAAAAGCGCAATTGTTGGCACTTCCTCTAGCACCGATAATCAAAATAGGGACGGGATTTCCTTGATGCCGTAACATTCGACACAGATCCAAACCGTTAATTGAATCCATAATTAACAGGTTAAAGGCAAATTCACCGTGGTATGACGAAGCAGCTTGTACAGAAGGCAGAGCGTTGCGCCCGTCGCTAGTAACCACCACCTCATAGCCCTGTTCTTTAAGGGCTAAAGCTAGCATTTCCCGCAACAGATCTTCACCTTCCAATAACAAGATACGGCCGGCTTGTCCAACAGCCAGCCTTGAAGGACTTTCGCTTAATTCAGCAGAAGACATAAATATCAGTGGGAGTTATGTTTGTATGTAGCTAGCGCTCGGTGTCTTCTTCAGTAGCTGAGACACTCTCGCGCGGAGATCGCTTGTACGATCGCCAGAAAGTTCGATCGCTTAGAATCTTTCGCCAGCCCATCCTACAGGCACGCGCTCGACCTTTACTACTTGCTCGTGTAAGGAATACAGCCGTAGAGCAGTTGCCGGAACCGCGCTGTCTGCCTGCGTCCAGGCCTCAGAAGTCTGGTCATTTTTCGGGGTCGGTGTTAATTTCATAAAACATTGCCCGCTGTTAATTGACCACGTAACACCCAATCTAGAGGGATATGCTTGTTATACTACTCTTAAAAGGTTATTAAAAGGTAAAGTTTTGGCCATCAAGTGGTTAAATTATTAACGTTAAGTAATATAACGGTAAAGTTGCGATCGCACTTTAAGAGCTTTTTTTAAGAATACAATAATAAGTTGCTCCAAATTCCTTATTCTTCCCGTGCCGGCTACGATCGACAATAGCAAGTAAAAATTCTGTAGACTGCCTATCATGTTGCTGCATTTGAGTACCTGGCCCGAGGTAGAAGCTTATCTCGAAAGCTCGCGAGGCATAATTATCCCGATCGGCTCCACCGAACAGCACGGGCCCACCGGCTTGATCGGAACTGACGCCATTGCTGCCAAGGCGATCGCCCGCGGTGTCGGTGAAGCTGCCAATGCCTTAATCGGCCCCACAATTAATGTCGGGATGGCCTTGCACCACACCAGCTTTCCCGGCACAATCAGCTTCCGACCGCAGACGCTAATACTGGTAATCAGGGATTATATCACATCTTTGGCAAAAGCGGGATTTGAGAAATATTTCTTCATTAACGGTCATGGTGGCAACATTGCGACAATGAAAGCAGCATTTTCCGAGACATACGCGCATTTATCAGACTTGCATTTACCAAATGCCGATAAAATTCAGTGTCAAATCGGCAACTGGTTCATGTGCGGTTCAGTTTACCAACTAGCAAAAGAATTATACGGAAACCAAGAAGGTTCCCACGCCACCCCCAGCGAAGTCGCCTTAACCCAGTACCTTTATCCAGAAGCAATCAAGCAAGCTCCGCTTTCGGAAGAAGTCGCTTCCGGGCACAAAATTTACGGTGCCGCTGATTTCCGCCGCCGATTTCCCGACGGGAGAATGGGTTCAAATCCGGGCTTAGCAACCCCCGAACACGGTCAACAGTTTTACGAATTAGCAGTCAAAGAATTGACTAATAATTATTTGGAGTTTTTAAGTTCCGATTAACGTTTTTTCTTCTCGTTACCAGGAAGCTCCTGGTAACAAGAAAAAATCTCAAACTATTCTATAGTTTACAGTTATGAGTGAGTCAGCGACATGATATTTCATCTGTCTAAAAAAGGCTATATCTCCCGATTAACCACCGGGAGAATATCAAAACTATTCCACAATCCAAGGAGTTAAACAAGGTGTCCAAGCACTCAATTCTTCTTCCTTGAACCAAAGGCTAATTTCCGCACGGGCAGTCTCGACAGCATCAGAACCGTGAATGAGATTACGGCCGACATTGACGGCAAAATCGCCCCGAATTGTCGCAGGTTCTGCATTCAGAGGATTTGTGGCGCCAATGATTTTTCTCGCCGAGGCCACAACGCCGTCGCCTTCCCAAACCATCGCCACTACAGGGCCTGAAGTGATAAAGTTTACCAATCCAGCAAAGAATGGTTTTTCTTTGTGAACATCATAATGTTGTTCCGCTAGTTCGCGACTCGCAGTCATCAGCTTCATACCAACTAGCTTAAAGCCCTTGGCTTCAAAACGACCGATAATTTCGCCGACGAGTCCGCGTTGTACGCCGTCGGGCTTAATCGCTAAAAAAGTCCGTTCCAAGATTAACTCCTATAATTGTGTTAACTGATCCAAAAGATAGAGTAACTCAGAACGCACCTAAAGGCAATTCTGAGAAGGGGAAATTGTCATTTGGAGACTTATGACAGCAGGAAGAAGGAAGAAGGAATAAGAAGAGGGAAGAGAAAAGAGGGAAGAAGCAATAAAACCAAGGCTTAAAGAAACCGGGTTTCTCAGAAAAATTTTTGTTGAGCAGCGATGAATCTGCAAAGAAACCTGGTTTCGAGACTCCTATGCGTCTAGGACTGATTTGCATGGATCACCGCGATTTTGTAAAAAGCATTTTTTAGCACTGCGAGCAGAATGAACACTCGCCTATTAAGTTAATCAGCTTTAAATTATCGGTCACTAAATAATCAAACTCTTGTGGGGTGGTTTTGAGCAACGATAGAAATATGCAATTTAAATGTAGAACATTTTATCTCTAGGGAACAAGATGCTCGAACTTCGGGCACAATATGATACAAGTCAATCGATTTTAGATTTTAGATTTTAGATTTTAGATTTTAGATTTTAGATTTTAGATTTTAGATTTTAGATTTTAGATTT
>NZ_JAUBPI010000080.1:0-16521 GCF_036700645.1 Microcoleus sp. S36b_A4
AACTTATATTTAACTCGGCTTGAAGATATCGATCGCTCTTATTCTTGATGTGCGATCGATTATTCAGCAAGCCCTACAGAAGAAACTGAAGACGACCCCGACGATACTCCAGTTGAAGAAGTAAAAGCCAGTCTCAGAAAAGGATTGCAGCAAGCCAAAGCCGGACAAACCCGATCAATCTCTCAACTGTGGGAGAGAATCGAGCGATTTTAGATTTTAGACGATCGCATGATTTATCAAGTTGAATCACCGTCGATCGTACTTTTGTTAACCATTTACTCTAAATCAGATCGAACCCACATCTTGCACTATTCTCAAGAACGGGCAAGATGCCCGTTCCACAAAGAGTAGATTTTGTTGTGGAACAGGCAAGATGCCTGTTGCTAAAAGGCTAATTGAGAATGGTGCAAGATGTCAGATCGAACAGATATCAGTCTCAACGAAATCCGCAACATCATCGCCGACTTTGATGAAAACGAATAGCGGTGTATTATTATTAATTTTATGATTAGCTATCTCAAAGGCACAGTAGCCGATATCGCCAAAGGCAGCAACCGCGTCATATTGACTCTCGAAGTCAATCAAATTGGCTATGAAATCCAAATTTTGCCCCGCGTGACCGGTCAATTGCCAGCATCCGGCGAAGTCGCCCAAATTTTTACCCACCAGCAAGTTAAGGAAGACCAAATCGTATTGTACGGTTTTGGCAGCGCGGCAGAACGCGATTTGTTTCGGCAGTTGACGAGTGTTAGCGGTGTGGGTGCTCAACTGGCGATCGCACTTCTCGATACTTTAGGATTGCAAGATTTAGTCCAGGCGATCGTCGGCGGTAACACCCGCATCCTCGCCAAAACACCGGGCGTGGGTACAAAAACCGCAGAACGTCTCGCCCTCGAACTCAAAAGCAAACTCTCGGAATGGCGACAGCAAGCAGGTTTGACAACTTCAGTCGCCGCCGGAGTCCCCCCAGCTATTCAAGAAGAAGTCGAGATGATCCTGCTGGCGATGGGATACACTGCGGCTGAAGTGTTGCAAGCGCTGCAAACCCTCAGTCAAGACAGCACTTTGTCGGCAAAAGGTGATGCGGATGATTGGATACGTGAGGCGATCGCCTATTTGAGCCGATAATCGCCTACCCGATCCCGAAACCGGGAAGAAAAACCAAAATTCGACCGGCCCAACAAACCCATCCTTAGCAAAAATTTTATCGTTATTATGCTTCCCCTGTGATAACATTGGAGATTGTGACAATCGTACAAAAAAAACTAAAATCAATTCATGGCTCTTACACAACAGCGCAAACAAGAAATCATGGGCGACTTCCAAACCCATGAAACCGATACCGGTTCAGCAGATATCCAAGTCGCCATGCTGACCGATCGCATCACCAAACTCAGCGCCCACCTGAAAATCAACCAAAAAGACTTCGCCTCCCGGCGCGGTTTGATGATGATGATCAGCCGCCGCAAGCGCCTGCTGGCATACATCCAAAAGCAAAATGTCGATCGCTACAAAGCATTGATTGCCCGTCTAGGCATTCGCGGCTAAACACCCAAGCCAAAATTTGCGACAATATTCTTTAATCTTGGACAAACACCAAGACTTATTGAAAAATGTTCGAGATTTCAGGTCAGAGATAAAATATGTCCTCCGAACCACCCCGCAAGCGCTTGCCCTTTGAACCGGCAACAAATCGTAAAAAAACGCCTAAAAAGCCCCCAGAACCCCAAGCAAGCCTAGCCTTAGAGTCGGATTCTGCCGACAAGCAGCCGAAAGCTAACAAAACCGGAAAACAGGCGCAATCCATCCCAGAAGTAGTCAGCCAACGCATGATATCCCGCATAGCGGTATTCTGTGGCATACCGACAATCCTGGGAATTTCCACATTTTTTGTCAGCTATTTGGTAGTCAGCAAGGGCTTGTTTGATCTGCCCAACACAGCAGTATTGCTGGTAAGCATGGGCTGTTTTGGTCTAGGCGTTCTGGGATTAAGCTACGGAGTCCTCTCAGCTTCCTGGGATGAAGAAGTTTCAGGAAGCACTCTGGGGTGGGAAGAATTTAATACCAATTTTGGACGGATGCGAGAAGCGTGGCGCGCCGCCAAGCCAAAAAGTTAGTCATTAGCCATTAGTCATGAGTTATTAGTCATTAGTCATTAGCTAAAAAACTAAGCTGTTAACGATTAGCGAGTTTGTCCTTGGGGAGGGAATAAGAACCCACCCCACAACAATGCTAAAAATACTGATATAAATAGATTCTCGATCGCCATTGCATCTATTTTTCTCAGTGCATCAGAGTCATGATCCGTTTCTAGCCCAACAGAAAAGGCAAAAAAAATATGATTATTGTAATGAAAGCCGGCACTCCAGAAGCCGAGATCGATCGCATCGACGAAGAGCTCCGCACTAGCTGGGGTTTGATACCAGAAAAAATCGTCGGCCGTTACAAAACCGTCATGGGTTTGGTGGGCGACACCGTTGAGCTCGAACCGATGCAACTGCGCGAAATGAGCACCTGGATTGAGGAAGTGCTGCGCGTGGAAAAACCCTACAAACGCGCTTCTCTCGAATATCGCCAAGGAGAAGCCAGCGAAGTAGCGGTTGCTACTCCTTTAGGAACTGTAATGATCGGCTTGCATCACCCGATCGCGATCGTAGCAGGCCCTTGCTCGGTCGAAAACGAAGAAATGATTGTCGAAACAGCAATGCGCGTCAAAGCTGCTGGAGCTCATTTTCTCCGTGGTGGCGCGTACAAACCGAGAACTTCCCCCTACGCTTTCCAAGGCCACGGCGAGAGTGCTTTGGGATTGCTAGCTGCGGCGCGGGAAGCTAGTGGTTTGGGAATTATCACCGAAGTTATGGATGCGGCGGACTTAAGTGCGATCGTAGAAGTAGCCGATGTGATCCAAGTCGGGGCGAGAAATATGCAGAATTTCTCACTGTTGAAGAAAGTCGGAGCTCAAGACAAACCTGTTTTGCTGAAGCGCGGCATTTCCGCCACCATTGAAGAATGGTTGATGGCTGCTGAGTATATCATGGCTTCTGGCAATCCGAACGTGATTTTGTGCGAGCGCGGAATTCGCGGGTATGACAGGCAATATACACGCAATACCCTCGATTTGTCGGCAGTACCAGTATTGCGGACTTTGACTCACTTACCGATTATGGTTGACCCCAGTCACGGCACCGGTTGGGCGCAGTTTGTACCCTCGATGGCCTTTGCTTCGATCGCCTCTGGTACAGATTCGCTGATGATAGAAGTGCACCCGAATCCGAAAAAAGCTTTGTCTGACGGGCCGCAATCTTTAACACCGGATCAGTTCGACAAGTTGATGGAAGAATTGGCGGTGATAGGTAAAGTCATGGGACGTTGGCCGCAGCCCGTGCCAGTTTTGGCATAGAAACAGGCGAAACGCCTAACCTAAAATGCGATCACTTTTAAATCCCCGACTTTTTTAAGAAGTCGGGGATTTTGTTATTCGGTTTTTGGAATAGAGGCCCAGGGGCGATCGTACTTCTAGGAATGTTGGAAAATTTTGTATAATTGATATTTGAGTTAATTAGCGAGATGGCTGGGAGTCATGGTAGGCATCGGAACCAAACTCACTTTAGCAGAATTTCTAGCTTTGCCCCACGGAGATATATATTGTGAGTTTGTAGATGGTGAAGCAGTTCCTAAAGTGTCTCCAAAATTTTTTCATTCGAGTTTACAGGGAGCTTTGTGTCGCCTGATTCGTGTATGGTGTAAAGGACTGGGGCGAGTGCTTCCAGAATGGGCAATTTTGTTAAAACGTCAGGATAAAGATTGGGTACCTGTTCCCGATTTAACGTACATTTCTTATGAACGTCTGCCGAAAAGTTGGCGGCGAAATGAAGCTTGTCCCGCAATTCCTGAACTGGTGATTGAGATTATATCGCCCGATCAAAGTATGAAGGAATTTGAAGAGAAGGCGAAAGATTATTTGGCGGCGGGCGTTCCGCGAGTTTGGGTGATTGAGCCAGAGGCTATTTTAATAAAAAGCTTTTTACCCGATGGTTCGAGTCAAGTTTATACGGATAATACACCGATTGTAGATGAGTTGCTGCCTGGTTTGGAGTTGACAACTAGACATATTTTTGAAGAGGCGGAATTGATTGATTGATTGAGGGCGATATTTTGGGGAAAGTGAGGCGGGCGGGCTTTCATTGAACATCAAAAAATCGCACATCCAAAAGTTGGAAATGCGATGGATGCAAAAATTAACAGGTGTTATCGAGAACCCACTTTAGGCTAAGAGTTACGTTCTTTCAGTTGCTCTATAACTTGAATCAGTACCGCAACTGAACGAATCAGAACAGCCACGGCTAAAATCAGTTCAGTTCCCGAATATCCACTATTTGGTTGAGAATGACCGGGTATGGAGGGTGTAGTTGGTTCGTTCGCGCAAATGGTTTGCTGTTGAGATTGCATTGTTTTTCTCCTCTGTAAAACTAGGGTTTGGATTGAGGAGAAGTTAGTGGCCACGTCGCTTCTCACATCTCTAGCATCTTTGATTTTTCGCGATGGCAAAAGGATCGGTTGGCGACCTGCACTAGGCGATTCCTGAAAAATTTGTCTAGAATGCGATCGTTGACAATTATCTTTGCACTGTTGTATGCGCCTCAAAGCCTCCGAGCAAGGACTAGACAGAATTCGTCAGGCGAGGAAAGAAAAAAAGTGGGACTGGAATACTGACTACGCCGAGACTCCTCTAGTAGAGGCAAGTCAACTCCTAGATAGGGAATGGCAACCAGGAGAGGATTATCCAAAAGGTATCTCAGGAGTAACCTGGAGGCGCTTTCTGGAAGGAAAAAACCGCATCGAAGCTTTGGCTTTCAAAGCTTTCTGTGAAGCTTTGGGATTAAATTGGCAAGAAGTTGTTGATACCACTAGCAATAATCAACTCGATCAACGTGCCGAGAAGACTGGCTTCATCGAAAACTTCTGGGTCGGCAGAAAAGCAGCGATCGCCCACTTAAGTGTTAAGTTGCGTGGAGATACTCGCGTTTTGGTGTTGACGGGGATTACCGGAATTGGCAAGACAGCTTTGGCATATCAACTAGCTAAGGTGTTGCAGAAAGACTTCCAGCGCTCCAGACCCTTGAATTTTGAAGATGACGGCGCGCGGTACTTTACCAGTGTTGCGGCTGATTTGCTAATCCAATGGGGAGAAACAGTAAGGGCAGATGATCGCAAAGATCCAGAACGGTTGCTCTATCGCTTGTTGCGACAACTGCAAAACAACCGTTACTTGGTGCAAATGGATTCGGTAGAGATGCTGCTGGATGGGGATAAAGATACAGGCTGGAATAACTTTCAGGAGCAATATCAAGGTGAGTGGTGGGTAAGATTTTTTGAACAATTACTGGCATTGCCAGAATGCCAAAGTCGGCTGATTCTCACGTCGCAAGATTTACCCACTGAGTTTCAAGAGTTAGGTCATGTAGAGTATCGGCATTTTGAGACTTTGGCTGGGCTAGAAGCCCCAGAGCGGTTGCAGTTATTTTGGAAAACGGGAATAGAGATTGAGCCCATATCACCTTCTAGACCATATTTAGAGCGAATAGGGGCTGCCTATGAAGGACACCCTTTGGCATTGCTGGTCATTGCAGGGGAAATTATAAGTGAGCCATTCAATAGAGATGTGGTTGCCTATTGGAAAAAATATGGGCATGAGATAGAAAAAATTGAGAAGGCACGCCAACAAGAGGAAGAGCTATCAGAAAATGATTTACTTAGAATAGAAAAATTTAGCCCTAGATTGGGAGAGTTGGTCAAAAAGAAGATTGAGGCTTCATTCGTGCGGTTGAAAGAAGATTTTCCTGACGCATATATCTTGCTTTGCTTTGGGGCGGCGTATCGTCGTTCAGTTCCAAAAGAAGCATGGTTTTCTGGTTTGAAAAAGCGCTTGGCTTATGCAGAAGAAAAGCTACTGGTAGCGCTAGATGCTTTGGGCGATCGCTATCTATTTGAGGTAGAAGAATTTATTGAGGGTGAGGAACTCTTAAGGCAGCACAATTTAATCCGTAGTGTGGCACTTAACCACTCGAAAAAGGAAAAAAGGAGAATATAGCCAGCATGACAAGCAATTTGGCTGAAGTGGATGTTAAAACTCAAAACTGCTTAGAAGAAGTTGACTTTACTGCACATGGAAAGTTAGCGGTTGCCAATTTAAATATTGACTCATCACTAGCAGAATCAACTGAAATATCACTTTGGGAACTTTCCAATTATTCAGCAGTCGAATGGTGGTTGATGGAGTACGAACCCAAGCCAGATGCTTCCAATCTTGAGAAAGTTCGGGGATACTTGGAAGCATTTCACCATCTCTGCGAAGTGGAAGACTGGGAAAGAGCTAGCAAAATCATTGAGATTAACCTTGATATACCTAATAATACAGAATTACACAATCCGCTAATAACTTGGGGCTACTATAGTGAAGTAATTGATTTATACAGTAGATTATGCGGAAAATTAGGCCCAGCCAGTGATGCTGTTTGCTTCTTTGGTCTGGGTAATGTATATCATTACTTAGGAAGCTACGACGAAGCTATTTCTTATTATAAGGAAAGTTTATCCAGAATGTTGAAAATAGGCTATAGCTTAGGTGTTGGGAAAGTTTGGGGCAGTATGGCTAACACTTACCTTGCTATAAGAGAGTACGATCTAGCGCTTAGTTGCTATGAAGAATGTTTGGTTATTTCTCGAAAAACAAACGATCGAGAAAGTATTGGCTCCACATTGGGCAATTTAGGAAATATAGACTTTGCCCTAGGGAAATACGATATAGCTATTGATTCTGCTGAGCAACATTTCATGATTGCAGAAAAAATAGGCAATTTACAGGGCATAGGGATAGCATTAACTAATTGGGGAAATGCGCTATTTAAACTTGGTCATCATTTAGAAGCTCATAAACAATTTTTGAGAGCATACGAAATTTTTATAGAAATTGGCGATCGTCGCTCTGAGGCTCTAATTTTTTACAATTTGGCGAGCTTCCAAGCGGATTTAGGCAACCTCCCTCTAGCTATTGACTCTTCCAATCTCGCTTTATCCATCGCTACAGAATTAGACATCCCGCTAGCAAAAGAGTGTCAGGAATTGAAGGAACAATTACTGAGCAAACAAACATAAACTGTGAGGTATCGGTATCTAAAAGGTGTAACGTATCTGTGGTAAGCGCTCGATGAGCAACGCTTTTTCACTTCCCTTAAAACAAAGTGATAATTCCCGTATTAGGAGTCTCACTTAAAGCTGCGATCGCACCATAGTTTTCTCTTAGCATTCTCTCTATATCCCCTGTTGAACAATTTCCGCGACGTATCCAAATTACCTTTGGGGGAAATCCCAACAATAGACTCAATTCACTAAAATCCGCATCCTTGGTAACAATAATATAGTCATGCTGACGAGCATAATCCCAAACCTCGCGATCTGGTATAGTAGCTAATCCAATCCCATCAACATGAACTGAACCAGGGTAGATATCTGCGAGGCGATCGACAAGACGAGGAGAGAGATTTTGGTCAAACAAAAGTAGTCTCATGACCCAACGACTAACATAAACTGTTCGCGTTTAGCGGCGAAACTCAAGCAAGCTAAAATATCCTGTTGGGTGAGATAGGGAAAATCATCTAGGATTTCTTGATAAGTCATCCCAGAAGCAAGATATTCCAGCACGTCATAGACTGTAATTCTCATGCCTCGAATACAAGGTTTACCACCTCGTTTACCCGGTTCGATCGTAATTATATTAGCGATATCTTGGTCTGACATGGCTCTCTTCTGTTAGTTTCTGTTTTTAATTCTAACCTAGGAAGCTGATTTTCACGATCGCACGCCCTACTCAAAGACTTTCATTAAGTTGTTTCATATCCCCTTGCGGCTGCACTTGCTTGTGCAAACTAATTTTGTCGCCCACTTCATACCCCGAATTAAAACCCGCCGCGCTGCTGACTTGAGAACTACTTCTTGTTTTAACTTTAGCCCCTCGGCCCTCTAGATAATCCGCGATCGCCTGTTGATTTTTCTCAAACATCGATCGCACTACAATCGCTGGAGTCGCCGCCACATCCCCCGAACCCGGAATCCCCGACTCTTCCATCTCCTGTTTTTGTTCCAACAATCTTTGTCTCAACCTTGTCGCGCATCCAACCCGAAAAGCATTCAGATACGCCAACCCCCTGCCGTTTCCTTTGCGGTATTTAGCCCTTTTTTCAATCGCCGAACTCAAATACTCGTACAGATGTTTGCAAACAATCAGGTTTGTAGAAGTTCCCACCAAAAACATACTGCCATTATAAGTGTTTCGCATGGCATTGCAACCGTTAGCGTCGGCAATTCCCGAAAGCAGCATCATTTTCCAAGTAACAAATTTGGATGTTGTTTCAACGGAGTTTTCGTCAATCTCTTCTTGGTGATTTGGCCCTAAATCGGCGAGGCTGAGATTGTACTGGGCCAGTAAAAGGGAAGCTTTTTCGGCTGCTGCAGTCGATTCGTTTTCATTGGATGAGGTGGCGAGGGCTAAAAGCTTTTTGATTCTTTCGACAATACTTGTGTCTGCCATTTTTCGATCTATTTTAGGGTGAGAGTATGCGGTGGCAAGGATTTGGGTGAATTCCTATTTTAGTATAGCTGGGAATGTGCGATATTTTTTGAGGAGGATTTTTTTGAACCGCAGAGGGCGCAGAGGGCGCAGAGAGAGAGAAGAAAGAAGTTTGCAACTGATGCGCGGATTGGTTACTATTCGAGGACTTCCAGGACTGATTTGGGCAACAATTTATCTTTAAACCAGACTACTTTTGCTGGCACATCATTTACATTCACCCCGGCTTTTTCTAAATTCAGCCGTTCGGAAATAGCTAAAATTAAGTGATCGCATTCAGACTTCTGTACTTGTGCAAATTTCTTTTGCAAATACTCCGGCCGCCAATAGCCAACTATTTCTAATAAAAACACTCGCCCGTCGGGATGGACTAACCGAAAGTCGGGAATCATCACACTACCTGGAATCGGAATTAAATCAACTTCTCGTTCTAGTTGCCACTCGGTTTTTGTGGAATTCCATCTCTCAGCAAATGCGGCTTCTAACATACTATCATAAGGCTTGCCAGGGGGATAGTGGCTGACTAAACCGCAGTCGGAATTGAGGGTGAATTTACCTGTTTTCAAAACGCCACTAAAAGGATCTTTTGTGTGCAGTGTCGAGTGCATACTCCATTTAGTGACGTGCAGCAGTGCGGGCAGCATTTTCGCGAGGGCTAAGCCGTAGCGGGTGCTGGGTTTGAATAAGCTTGTAGGGCCGTCTATTGTCAGTGTAAAACCGTGGTCTGCATCGCCTTCGATGTAAGTCATTAATTGAAATAGTTTCAGATAGCGAAATAAGAGTTTGTATTCTCCTGGATCGTTGCGGTGGGCGGTTAATTGGACTTGAATTGCTCGGTAAAATATGCCTTGAACTTGAGAAAGATTGTATTTGTGAAGCAAGTTTTCGGGTGTTGGTGCATTAAACTCTGTGAGGATTTTGTTTTCGTTTAAATCGGCGTATAAACCTGTAGTGATTTCGTGTGGCAAAACTTCTCTGTTTAAGTCTTGGCTGAGTTCAGTTGCTACTTTTTCTAGGGTTAATTGAGTGGATTGATGGCTGGGAGTCGATCGCGCGGACAATGCAAAAACCCGCTGTCTCAACTCTGAGGGTTCTAGGGGACTGATGACTTCCAAGGTGCAGAAACCGCCTTTCAGCAGGTGCGCTAATCCCCGTTTCAGCCGATAATCCGGGCTGTCGCCTTCTAATTCTAGCAAGCGTCCGTCGAGCTCGCCTTGGGTTTTGCCGATCGACTCTTGAAAGCAGTCGATCATTTCCTTAGCTGCTTCTAAGTTTTTAGCATCTATCTTGAGGCGGAGAGGAATAATTGATTCTCCGTTTTGGCGGTGACTTAATAAATCAGTGGGTAGCATTTGTTAATATATTTTTAACGAACCGCGAAGACGCGAAGAACGCGAAGGGAAGACAGAGAAAGAAAGAGAGTGTTCAGGAATAGTTTAGGCTTGCTACCAGGGAATTTCATCATTGTCTTCTCCCCATTTGGCGGGTGATTCTGCTGCTTTTTTGGTTGTTTCTCGGTTGACTCCGTAAATCGGTGTCGGTTTGACAGTTTCTAATTTCTGATATTCAGGCTTTGGCGGTTCTATTTGTGTTTGTGGTTGGGGTTTGTGAGGCTGCATTCCTCCTCGGCGGCGTTGGGATGTTCTTTCTTCGCTGGTGTCTTCGGTGACGACTTCGTAGAGAATTGCTAACTTATTTACATCGCTGCTTTTGCGGAGAACTCGACCCAATCGCTGAATGTATTCGCGTTCGCTGCCAGTACCTGACAATATGATAGCAATTCTGGCGTCGGGAACGTCCACTCCTTCGTTGAGGACGTGGGAGGCGACGAGGGTTTTGTATTCGCCGCTGCGAAAGCGATCGAGGATTTCGTGGCGTTCTTTGACAGGGGTTTGGTGGGTAATTGTGGGGATGAGAAATTCTTGGGAAATTCGGTAAACTGTGGCGTTGTCTCCGGTGAAAATTAGGGTGCGCTGGGGAGAGTGTTCTGCTAGTATGTTGGCTAAAATTCGCAGTTTTCCTTCGGTACAAAGGGCGATTTCTTTGGCTTGGCGGTGGGCTAGCATGGCGCGCCGTCCCAGGGGCGATCGCGCGCTTGCCATGATAAACTGTTTCCAACCTTCGAGGCTGGATATTTTGATGTTAGACTGTTTTAAGAAGTCGTTGCGAATGTTGATTAATTCGGCGTAGCGATCGGTTTCTTCTTTTGACAGTTTTACCATAATTTGAACTATTTTATGGTCAGCTAAAGCATCGCCCGCCAAATCTTCGGGTCTTTTGCTAAATACTGTCGGGCCGATCAGGAAATGCAAATCACTGTGGCGGCCATCTGTGCGATCGGGTGTGGCTGTCAGTCCGAGTCTAAAAGGTGCGATCGCATATTCGGAAATTACTCGATAAAAGTCCGTTGGCAAATGATGGCATTCGTCAAAAACCAGCAAACCGTATTTATTGCCCAAGGTTTCTGCATGAATACTTGCACTGTCGTAGGTTGCCACTAAAATTGGCGTTTTGTCCCGCGAACCTCCGCCCAACAACCCGATTTCGATGTCGGGAAAAGCTGCCTTTAAATTAGCATACCACTGGTGCATTAAATCCAGAGTTGGTACTACAATTAATGTACTGCGACCAGTGACTTGCATGGCTAATTGTGCCAGATAAGTCTTGCCGGAAGCGGTGGGGAGGACTACTACTCCTTGGCTTCCTGCTTCCTGCCAAGCTGCGAGGGCCTGTTCTTGATGTGGGTAAGGCTGCATTTCCACGCTGGGTACGAGTTCGAGTAGTTCGTATGCCCTAGCTTCGTCCGTGAAGTGAATGCAGTCGGCTTGGAGGCATTCTACCAGCGGGCGGTAGTGAATGGCTCGAATGCGGTATTTTTCCACGCGATCGTCCCATGTCGCAAAGTCCACCCAGTCTCTGCCTTTGGGCGGCGGGTGTAGCAGCAGCGTTCCGCGATCGAATGTTAAGGTAGGTATGCGTGGCATTTGTTTAGATAGGGGGACGAGTTATGCCTGTTAAATTATAAGTGACAGATCAAATATATTGACTCTTCTTGAAATTATCTGCGTTACTCTGTGTTAATCAGCCCTACATCTGCGGTCGATCTATCAATCAAAAAATTATGTAATTCAAGTCTAAATTGAAGAAATTGCGATCGCACTGAATAAAAACTCAACAAATATTCTCCTAGCCGGATTGCCGGATTGCCAAATCTAAAATCTACAATGGTATTGTCCCGCTGGGGATGGTTTTTAGGTTAGATTCGATCTACGTATGCCTGAGATTAGAGGTTATAGATGGAAATAGGCGTCCCCAAGGAAATCAAGGATTTAGAGTTTCGAGTCGGGCTTAGCCCCACAAGTGTCCGGGCTTGTTCGGACAAAGGCCACACAGTTTTTGTGGAAACAAATGCTGGTGCTGGGGCCGGTTTCGCAGACGAGGACTACGTTCAAGCAGGGGCTAAGATTGTCTTAAAGGCTTCCGATGTCTGGAAGCGCGAACTAATTGTTAAAGTTAAAGAACCGCTGCCTGCTGAGTATCCGCTGATTCAAAAAGAGCAGTTGCTGTTTACATATTTGCACTTGGCGGCCGATCGCACATTAACCGAGCATTTAATCAGCAGCGGAGTCCAGGCCATCGCCTACGAAACCGTCGAACTCCCCGACAGAAAATTGCCACTGCTGACACCGATGAGCATTATTGCAGGGCGTTTGTCCGTGCAGTTCGGAGCTCGGTTTCTGGAACGACAGCAAGGTGGCCGGGGCGTACTTTTGGGTGGCGTACCGGGCGTAAGACCGGGTAAAGTTGTGATTTTGGGCGGCGGCATTGTCGGCACAGAAGCAGCGCGAATTGCTGTAGGAATGGGCGCGAGAGTGCAGATTTTAGACGTAAATGTCGATCGCCTAGCCTACTTGGAAACTCTGTTCGGTTCCAGAGTAGAATACCTCTATAGCAGTCCTTTGCAAATTGAAGCAGTTGTTCCCGATGCCGATTTGTTAATCGGTGCGGTTTTGGTCTTAGGTAAAAGAGCTCCGGTGCTGGTTTCTCGCGAATTTGTTGCGAAGATGCACCCCGGTTCTGTGATTGTTGACGTAGCCGTTGACCAAGGCGGCTGCGTGGAAACTTTGCGGGCAACTTCACACACAAATCCTACTTATGTTGAGGAAGGAGTTGTGCATTACGGCGTGCCCAATATGCCCGGTGCCGTGCCTTGGACTGCGACTCAAGCTTTGAATAACAGCACTTTGCCTTATGTTTTGCAGTTGGCAAATCACGGGATTAAAGCTTTGGAAATGAATCCGAGTTTGGCGAAGGGATTGAACGTGCAGAATCACCGCTTGGTGCATCCGGCCGTGCGCGAGGTTTTCGCAGATTTGGCTGATTAGATTCCCATTTTTTCAGCAAATCCCGTAGGGTGCGTCAGATCAAAGCTTGTGGATTATTAATAACCGGACACGATCTGATGCACCGTACTCAACTACACACCGTTTTGCAATGTTTGGCTAACAGTAAATCCTCGAAACTAACGCATTTCTCAACCCGAACAGTAATTTGTGCCAAATATTACTCTCAGCCCCGAAAAAAAATAAATTCCTCAAAACACTTGACAAACTGGGGAACATATGGCAATGTAGTAACTCGTGACCGATGCGGAACTGGCGGAATTGGTAGACGCGCATGATTCAGGTTCATGTGGTGCAAGCCTTCCGGGTTCAAGTCCCGGGTTCCGCATTCCAAAGGCAGAAGGAAGTTTGGGGTTAACCCGATACAGGCAATAACCCCATTCGCTCTGCTGAATTAAACAATGCTGACAAGTATTCAAAACCCCCTAGTTAAAGAAATCCGCAAGCTCCACAGCTCGAAGGGACGCAGGGAACAACAATTATTTTTACTCGAAGGGACGCACTTGCTCGAAGAAGCTTGCGCGGCAAAATACCCGCTAGCAACGGTTTGCTGCACTCCCGAATGGCTGGAGGATCACGGGAAACTTTGGGAGCAAGTTGGTAATTTAGCCGATCGCACAGAATTAGTAAGTGCAAAAGTGTTAGAGTCGATCGCCACTACAGTCCAACCCGACGGCATTATCGCCACCGCACCCCGCACCGCAACAGATCCCGCAAAATTGTCAACTTTAGGAATAGCCCTAGAAACCATCCAAGATCCGGGCAACTTGGGGGCGATCGTCCGCACGGCTGCGGCTGCTAATGCCGACGGTTTGCTGCTGAGCGCTGAGTGCGCCGATTTAGACCATCCCAAAGTGCTGCGCGCCTCCGCAGGAGCTTGGTTTAAGCTGCCAATGGCAGTCAGTCCAGATTTAACCGCCGAAGTCTCCGCGTATAAAAATCGAGGAATGCAAATTTTAGCAACTGTCGCCGGGGCCAGTTTAAGTTATTGGGAAGTAGATTTGCGAGTGCCGACTCTGATAGTTTTGGGCAACGAAGGCTCTGGTTTGTCGGAAGAATTGAGGAGTTTGGCCGATCGACAAATCCAAATTCCCCTGAGTCGTGGCGTAGAATCTTTAAATGTGTCGATCGCCGCAGCCCTCATCATGTACGAAGCTCAACGGCAAAGAAGTCAATCGATTTTAGATTTTAGATTTTAGATTTTAGATTGAAGCATTGATCCCACGGATAAATTCGGGGGCAAGTTTATCGGATACAGGTTTTTTATTTCTGGACGGATGAATCCGGGGGCTTGTATCCTGGATGCTTTCGGTCATTAGTTATTAGTCATTAGTTATGAGTCATTATCTGTTGGGGCGGGTTCATCAATATCTGTAACTTCATATTCAGGGCAGCCACGGGGGCTGCCCCTACAAGATAATGAAACAGCCCTGCCCCTCTACCAATCTCCCCCCTGAGATGTGGCGGCTTTTGTTTATATTGATGCAAACTGTAAAGCCAGGAAAGCGGGTACTCTCGTATCAACAGTCCAGCCTGGTATGAAATAAATATGAAGAAGTGTAGCCAATTGCTCTCACAAATGTTAAGATTCTTAACATAACGTAGTATTGTGCACGCCCCAACCAAAACCTAACCTGAGACGGTGCTGACTGGGAGTAGTAGCTAGCTACCATAAAATTAAGCCTCTTTAAATGGAAGGAAAGCGCAAGTCCCCGCCCGCTTTCCTTCCCAGCTAAAGCTAGGGGTTTGCGACTACCGCAAACCTTTAGAGGCACAGATCCTCAGCGGGAAAAGCTCATGAAAACTCTTAAGTCCTCAGATACAGATTCTGTTCGCGCTTACTTGCGGGAAATCGGCCGCGTTCCCTTGTTGACCCATGAGCAAGAAATACTCTACGGGAAACAGGTACAGCGCTCAACCGCACTGCATCAGGAGAAAAATATTTTAGCCGAAGAGTTAGGCCGCGACCCGACGGCGGCTGAATGGGCACAGGCAGTTGGGCTGTCTGAGGCACAGTTGCAGCGGACGATCGAAAACGGGGAAAGGGCAAAGCGCCAAATGGTGGAAGCCAATCTCCGCCTGGTAGTGTCTGTTGCCAAAAAATATATCAAGCGCAACGTAGATTTACTGGATCTAATTCAGGAAGGCACGATCGGGATGCAGCGGGGAGTAGAAAAATTTGACCCGACTAAGGGCTACAGATTTTCTACTTATGCTTATTGGTGGATTCGTCAGGCAATTACCCGGGCGATCGCCGAAAAAGGCCGCACCATCCGCTTACCGATCCACATCACCGAAAAGCTCAACAAAATTAAAAAAGCTCAGCGCCAACTTGCTCAGCAGCTTGGTCGCGCGGCCACGGCTGCTGAATTGGCATCCGAGTTAGAGTTGACTCCCAAACAGATTCGCGAATATCTCGATCGCGCGCGCCTGCCACTTTCCCTGGACTTGCGCGTGGGAGACAATCAAGATACAGAGTTGGGCGATTTGTTGGAAGATACGGGTACTACGCCAGAAGATTTTGCCCTGCAATCTTCCCTGCGGACTGACTTAGACCAGCTAATGGCGGAACTGACTCAGCAACAGCGAGAAGTGCTCGCCTTGCGGTTCGGTTTAGAAGACGGGCAAACCTTAACTTTGGCCAAAATAGGCGATCGTCTCAACATCAGTCGGGAACGAGTGCGGCAAATTGAACGGGAAGCTTTGACCAAACTCCGCAAGCGCAAGCAAGATATCAACGATTATCTAGCCAGCTAGGTAGATTGGGGATTGGCGATCGGGTTCCCCCCCTGGCAATCCCCAATCTAAAATCGTAAAAACCGCCGCTTTTAATTCGGTTGTGCCCACTTCGTTGCTATGACTGTCCTGCTACATTAGTAATTACTTAGTAATAAAGATCAGCAGCCATCAGATAAGGGTTATTTAATTTAACCGCCCGCGTCTAACATAACAAGCTGTATCTGAAACGGAGGTACTCGTGAGCAACTCATCTAATAAATCCCCAGAATTCTTTGAAGAAGACGGAGAAAATGCCAACTTATTATGGCAATACGTGCAGTCAATGGCTCCCGACACAGTTTCTCAGTTGTCTAAGCCGACTTCTCACGAAGTGTTTCAAGTAATGGAGCGAAATATTGTTGGACTATTGGGGAATTTGCCTTCGGAACACTTCGGGGTGACAGTGACTACCAGTCGCGAACATTTGGGTAGATTGCTCGCCTCAGCTATGATTAGCGGTTATTTTCTCAAAAATGCCGAACAGCGAATGACTTTTGAAAAGTCCATACAAGCCAGTGAGAGACATGGCTCGGACGATTAGTAGATTATTAACATTTAAGTGATCCAAGTGTCAAGCCCCCCCTCGCAAGATGGGGGCTTAATATTTTAGATTTTAGATTTTAGATTTTAGAGGGTTGATTTTAGATTTTAGATTTTAGAGGGTTGATTTTAGATTTTAGATTTTAGAGGGTTGATTTTAGATTTTAGATTTTA
>NZ_JAUBPI010000080.1:16621-30012 GCF_036700645.1 Microcoleus sp. S36b_A4
GATTTTAGATTAAATAATTGAATAATTATTGATATTATTCTTACATTCCCAATTCCCAATTCCCCATTCCCCATTCCTAATTAATATGTCTGTTTCTCCTGTTGCCCACAAAGTTATCGGCGTTGCTGCAATCTGGAACGATCGCCAACAAATTTTGATTGACAAGCGCCGACAACATGGGCTGCACGGGGGTTTCTGGGAGTTTCCGGGCGGAAAAATAGAGCCTGGGGAAACAATCGAAGCTTGCATAGAACGGGAAATTATGGAGGAGTTGGGGATTGTCGTAGAAGTTGGCGATCGCCTGATTACAATTGACCACGACTACACTAAATTTACAGTTAGGCTCTACGTGCACCACTGCCGCTACGTCAGTGGGGAACCGCAAACGATCGAATGCGAGGAAATTCGCTGGGTGACACTCGATGAAATTGACCAATTTACTTTTCCCAAAGCAAACGAACAGATTATTGCTGCACTGCGGAAAAGTTGAGCTGTATACCAGAAATAAGAAGCAATAAGCAATCTTCCGCAAGGGTTTTAGGAATTAAAAACGTCCTAACCGTCGGGCGCGGTTGCTGTAATATCAAATTCGGTTGCTACTGACAACTGACAACTGACAACTGACAGCTAAGTTTTATTTTTGGACGGGCAGAGTAAAGTGAAAACAACTGCCTCTATCGGGTACAGAGTCTACCCAAATTTGACCGTAGTGGGCGCGGATGATGCCTTGACACAGAGACAGCCCAATGCCGTAACCGTCTGTTGATTTATCTCGCTGCAAGCGAAAGCTGTCTTCAAAAATGCTGGCGCAATCTTCTTCAGGAATTCCCGGCCCGCTGTTGCAAATGCTGACTTGAACTTTGTAAGCGGTGCGGTGGAGAATTGAAAGATTAACAGTTCCTTGGTCTGGGGTGTACTTGCTGGCGTTGTCAAGCAGGTTGACTATGACTTGTTTGATGCGATCGGGATCGGCATAAACCAAGGGCAAATCTGCGGGAATGTCTGTTTCTAAGTTCAGACTTTTCGCCTGAAATTTGTCTTGAAACTGCAAGATTACATCTTGACAAATCGCCCCCAGTTCGATTCTTTTTGGTTCAATGTGGAGTTGAGCGTTTGTACCCCGGGCTGCTTGCAGGATATCTGTAATCATACGATCGACAATTCGGATTTGGCGGCGGGCTTGTTTCATCAAATGAGCCGCCAGACTCGGCGTCAAACGCGACTTTTCCCCCTCCTTCACCTTCTGACTTGACTCCAAAGTCTCCAAAGCCAAAGATGCTGCCGTCAAGGGATTACGCAAGTCGTGAGCTAGCATCGCAATAATCCGGTCTTTCAACTGCAACTGCTCTTGCAGGTGTTCTTTTTCCTGTTTGAGGCGAAAAACTTCATCGGAAAGCTGCACAAGTTCGGCCGCGCAAGCAACGGAATAGATGGGTTTTGGGTTATTCAGAGTTTCCGCAAGAGTTGCGGCCGACTGCTGCTGAGCAGCGTATTCTTCTACAGAACGCTTCCACCGGGGCCACCAGTGTTCGAGTTGGGCGATTAAATTGCTGCCGGCGAGAGTTTGTCGCGGATCAGGATGAATTTTGAGCAGCGAGGGAGTGGCTACAAGTTTAAAGTGTTCGGCTAAATCGGGCTGTTCTCCTACGTCGATGATTTGAAGCTCAAAGTCGCACTCTGCCTTCAAATCCTTTAGGGACTTGCGGATGTGTCTGGTCTGTTCCCGGGAAGAGGGACGCTTGTCTACGAACAGCAAAAGCTGTAAAAGCGGTGCGGAATTGGCCGCCTGTTCGAGAGAACAGTCAGTGCCGCTGGTGCCTGGTGTTGGATGGACGCTGTTGAGCTTTTCGATCGGGTGAAAATAATTGAGCATTGCCTAGCCGAGTTATTTCACTTCTACTTTAATTTAATACTTACTTTAGATTTATGCTATTGTCCGATAATTTCATTACGGCGGGCAGATGATATTTTTGAGATGGAAGAAAAATGAGTCGCTGCGGGTGGTGGTTCAAGTGGCGGCCGCCTTTTTTGTGCTGTGCCTGTTGCTGACGCTGCACCGCTACTACAGCTTTTACGCTACTTACGACCAAGGCATTTTCAATCAACTTTTTTGGAACGGCACTCGGGGTCACTTGTTTGAGAGTTCCCTCTCTTCGGCTTTGTCCACTAATGTGGTTCACCAAAATCAACTCCCGGAAGTATCTTACTATCGGTTGGGGCAGCATTTCACCCCGGCGCTGATGCTGTGGCTGCCAATTTACTCGCTGTTTCCCTCGCCCGTCACTTTGACTGTGTTGCAGGTGACTTTAATTACGGCGGCTGGAGGAGTGCTCTATGCTCTCGCCAGACACTATCTGGAACCAAGACTGTCGGCGACAATTGTTGTGAGCTATTACTGCGCTAACGCGGTCATCGGCCCTACTTTGGGCAATTTTCACGATATTTGTCAAATGCCGCTGTATGTCTTTGGCTTGCTGCTGGCGATGGAGAAGCGCTGGTGGCCGCTGTTTGGGATTCTGGCAACTTTAATTTTGGCCGTGCGAGAAGATGGGGGAGTTGTTTTATTTGGCGTCGGAGTTTACCTGATTTTGAGCCGGCGCTACCCTCGGACTGGTTTGGCTGTCTGTATACTCAGTTTTGGTTATATGATCGTCCTGACCAATCTGATTATGCCTTTGTTTTCTGCTGATATATCCCAGCGGTTTATGATGGAGCGCTTCGGTCAATATGCTGATGGAGATGAAGCTTCTACTCTAGAAATTATTTGGGGAATGGTGAGCAATCCCTGGCGGTTGGTGGCTCAGTTATTTACGCCGTTTTTTGGTAAGATTAGATACCTGCTTGGCCAGTGGTTGCCATTAGCTTTGGTTCCTGCTTTCGCGCCTGCGTCTTGGATGATAGCTGGATTTCCGCTGCTGAAGCTATTTTTAGCGAAAGGAGAGTCGGTGCTGGCGATTAATATTCGCTATGCGATGACTGTGGTTCCAGGGCTTTTTTATGGGGCGATTCTGTGGTGGGCCCAGCGTCAAAAGGAAGAAGATAGAATGGTGAAAGAGGAAAGAATGTTTTTGCGTTTTCCTTCTGCTTTATTTCCTCTGCCTTCTTCTTCAAATTTTCGCCGCTTTTGGGGGTTTTGCATCTGTTTGTCGCTATTTTTTACCTTCACTTCTAACCCAAATCGGACTTTTTCTTTGATTTTGCCCGATGCGATCGATCCTTGGGTGCAGGTTCCTCTTGTCAGACAATGGCAGCACGTTTTGCAAGTGCGGCCGCTGTTGGCTCAAATTCCTGCTGATGCTAGCGTGGCAGCGACGAATACTATTGTGCCGATTTTGTCAAGCAGGCGGGAAATTCTCAGGTTTCCGATGTTTGAACTCCGCAATGATGCGGGGAAGGCAGTGAAGATGCAATATGTAATTGCCGATTTGTGGCAGTTGCAGCAGTATCAGGCTGCGTTTCGCGGGGAACGGGGACAGTTGCGGGAGATCGTACCAGCGATCGATCGAATGTCCAAATCAGGAGAGTACGGAATTGTTGGCTTTGAAGACGGCGCGATTTTGATGCGTCAGGGTGCTGTTTCTAATTCTGCATCTGCTGCTGCTTGGACCCGTTTTCGGCGCGAATTGGAGCCGATTTTGAAGAAACGCTAAGCGGGTAGACGCGATCGCCATTGCTTCCCTCAGTGGCTCAAATCTTGAGGAAACCTGTTTTTTTCAGGTAATGGCGATCGAGCAATTTCATGCAAAAACCAGATTTAGGCATGATTTTCTGTCTTTGTTGCTGCCAAAAGTCAGGCATTGGGCATCAACTTACGCTTAACTTAAATTTAAGGGTGATAATTATACAATAAATCTGTTAATCCTAAACATTAAGTTATATAAATTATTTGGAGGGAGAAAGATGAAAATTTTGGTTTTGGCATGGGAGTTCCCTCCCAGAATCGTAGGCGGTATCGCCCGCCACGTATCGGAACTATATCCAGAATTGGTGAAGCTGGGGCACGACATTCACTTAATTACAGTAGAGTTCGGCCATGCGCCGATGTACGAAGTGGTAGAAGGAATACGTGTGCATCGGGTGGTTGTGGGGCACGCCAAGGACTTTTTTCACTGGGTGGCGAACCTCAACCAAAGCATGGGCCACCAAGGCGGAAAACTGATGCTTGAGGAAGGCCCCTTTGATATCATCCACGCTCACGATTGGTTAGTGGGAGATGCGGCGATCGCCCTGAAGCATACCTTTAAAGTACCGCTAATTGCCACCATCCACGCCACCGAATACGGGCGCTTCAACGGCATCCACAATGAAGGGCAGCGCTACATTCACACCAAGGAAAACGACCTCGCTTACAACGCTTGGCGAGTAATTGTTTGCAGTGATTATATGCGGCGGGAAGCCGAACGGGTACTATCGACTCCGTGGAATAAAATAGAGGTAATTTACAACGGAATTAGACCAGATAAAAAGCCCCGCTGGCACGAATTTGACGCGATGGGTTTCCGTCGCCAGTTTGCTGCTGATGATGAGAAAATTGTCTATTATGTAGGAAGAATTAGCTATGAAAAAGGCATAGGTGTATTTCTAAATGCTGCACCTAAAATAATTTGGGAAATGGGGGGTAAAGCGAAAATAGTAATTGTTGGCGGCGGCAATACAGACCATCTCAAACATTTAGCTTGGCATTTAGGAATTTGGAATAAGTGTTATTTTACTGGGTTCATGTTTGAGGAACATCTGGACAAATTCCAGACGGTGGCTGACTGCGCGGTTTTTCCCAGTCTTTACGAACCTTTTGGGATTGTAGCGTTAGAAAGCTTTGCTGCAAGAGTGCCTGTGGTCGTTTCGGATGCGGGCGGACTTCCAGAGGTGGTGTTGCACACTAAAACTGGCGTTGTTACTGAGGCAAACAATCGGGATTCTTTGGCATGGGGAATTTTGGAGGTATTGAAAAATCCGGGTTACGCACAGTGGTTGGTTGACAATGCTTATCAGGATTTGGAACGCCGGTTTAGTTGGCCGAAGTTGGCAATAGAAACCGAGTGGGTTTATGAACGGGTGGTGGGGGAAAGGGCTGAGGTTGATTGGTAAGAATGCTGACTGTTGACGGTGAGTAGAATATCAAGTTTTTTTGTTGCAAATATTAAGGAATTGTAACACAATGATATATATACACTCGACCTCAGCTTGAGCGCACTCAGAAGATTTAAAGGGAATTAGCATCTTGAATATTTTTAGGGACATCGATCCCCAACCCAGACGCAGCTTGCTGACTTTATTCACCGCAGGGCTGCTATTCTGGTCAAGTTTGGCTTCGCTGCTGCCAACTTTGCCGCTGTACGTTCAATTTGTGGGAGGCACAAAACAGCAAATTGGCTTTGTGATGGGTGCATTTGCGATCGGACTTTTGCTATCGAGGCCACCGTTGGGTAAAATAGCCGACAGCAGGGGGCGAAAACAAGTTTTGCTTCTAGGTGCGTCAGTCGCTGCGATCGCCCCTTTGGGCTACCTGTTAGCTCAATCTATCCCCTTACTGTTACTTATTCGCGTTTTTCACGGCATTAGTATCGCCGCTTTTACTACAGCTTATAGCGCTTTGGTAACAGATTTATCGCCGCCAGGAAAGCGGGGCGAATTAATCGGTAACATGAGCTTGGTGAATCCTATTGGTTTAGCAGTTGGGCCGGCTATTGGCGGATTTGTGCAAGCTTGGGTTGGTTATACTCCTTTGTTTGCGATGTCGGCGGCTTTCGCTGCAATGGCTGTATTTTTTACCTGCAAAATTGCGGAACCTAATTTTGCAGATTTAACAAAATCGGACTCGCTATCTGAGGACAAAAATAGCCAAAAATACTGGAAAATGCTCTGGAATCCGAGAGTGCGGATTCCGGCTTTAGTGTTATTGGTAGTTGGTTTAGTATTTGGAACTTTGAGCACTTTTATGCCTTTGTTTATCCAAGAAACCAAGGCTAATTTGAATCCTGGATTATTTTATTCTACCGCGGCTATCGCCAGTTTCGGTATACGGTTAATCACGGGACGGGCTTCGGACAAATACGGTCGCGGCTTGTTTATTTCTGGCGGCTTAATCTGTTATGCCGTATCGATGTTATTGTTGTATTTTGCTAACAACAGCAGTGCTTTTTTAATAGCAGCTTTGGTTGAAGGTTGCGCCGGCGGTACTGTTTTACCGATGATGGTAACGCTGATGTCGGACAGGTGCGAACCTCATGAAAGGGGTCGCTTATTTTCGTTGTGTATTGGCGGATTTGATTTAGGAATTGCGATTGCTGGCCCGACTTTAGGCTTTGTTGCTGAACAAGTTGGCTACAGAAATATGTTTGGTTTTGCTGCTGGCCTTGCTGGCTTGGCTTTGCTGGTTTTTATTACTCAGTCTAGCAAGGGCTTGTCTAATTCGATGAAGTTTGCGATCGGTCGAGGCAAAGATATTTATGCCTTGAATCGATGATATTACAGAAGCAAGAAGGAAGAGGCCATCAGGGGACTTACCACAAAACCCCGTTTCTCCCAAAAATCGTGAATCTATGCGACAGATATTTAGGCAGAAACCGGGTTTTTGTTCCCGCGCAGCATTCTGAAAAACAGGCAAGATGCCTGTTCCACAAAGATTAAAAAAGTTCTGAGTTTTAAGTCGTGAGTTGAATTAATTTCTTAATTCAAAACTCAAAACTCAAAACTCAGAACTCACAGCTTATAACGTTTTTAAATGGGCTTGGAGGGATTCGAACCCCCGACCTCATGGTTCGTAGCCATGCACTCTATCCAACTAAGCTACAAGCCCCTGTTGAGTTAAGATTTAATCTAAAGTTGATTAAGTTCTTTTCTCACAGAATCTAACATTAACACCATTACCAAAATAATGCAAGACCTTTCGCAAACTTTTTCTAAATTGCCCGATGCGGCACAGCTAACTCACCTCAACAACAGCGGGGAAGCCCAAATGGTGGACGTTTCAGCGAAGGTGCCCACTGTGCGGCAAGCTGTGGCTGCTGGCCGGGTGCGGATGCTGCCGGAGACGTTTGCGGCGATTGAAGCGGGGAATGCGCCGAAAGGTGATGTGTTGGGCACTGCAAGGCTGGCTGGAATTATGGCGGCGAAACAGACTGCACATTTGATTCCTCTGTGTCACCCTCTGCCGCTGAGTAGCGTGGAGGTGGAGGTGATGCCGGATGCTGGGTTGCCGGGGTATCAAATTCGGGCGACGGTGAAAATTAAGGCGGAAACAGGGGTGGAAATGGAGGCGCTGACGGCGGTTTCGGTGGCAGCGCTGACTTTGTATGATATGGCGAAAGGATTGGAAAAGTCGATCGCCATTGAGTCGATTCGCCTGGTGAGTAAAAGTGGCGGCAAGTCTGGAGACTATGAAAATGTAGAGGCATAAGTTTCCTGCCGAAAGAGGGATGCAGCATTCAAAAAGCTGCACTTATGATTAAAATAGGCACTGAACTACTAATATCAAGTGAAAAACTATGCCTCCTCGTTGGCCCCGCAAACCCGATCGCAATGATCCAGAGTACCGTCGCTTAGATGACCGGATGAATTTTGCTATCCACGTCGGTCTTTTTTCTGCTACCAATTCTGGTTTGTGGTTTGTTCACAATTTGCAAAAGGCTGATTGGCCTTGGGCAATTTCGGTAACGGGTGGATGGGCTCTAGTAGTTTTGGCCCACGCGATTTACCATTTTGCGATCGCCGATTATTCGCCCCTCACCAAAGATTCTGGCTGAAGGCAGTTGGCGACGATTTGTTAAGTCTTTCGATTGATAACAAATAACTTTCGGCTTTTTTGATATGGCTAATACTACACAGGCGATCGAATCCTTAGCAGCCGAAATCGGCGAAAATGTCTACATTGATATTGCCAAGTGGCATTTGTATCTCAATGATGCTCACCTGCATACCGTTGTTGCCCAACAACTTTATTCGATGCTGGAAGATGGCGATTTAGATGCTGACAAAGTTGGACAAGTTTTGCAAGGAATTCCAGTCAAGTTGGGCGGCGGCAAGCGGGAAGTGCCACTGGCAGATTTAATTCCGATGCAGTGTCAAGTTCAATTGATGGATGTTCTTGAGGAATTTCAGCGGAAGATGTAAAGAAAAGGGCGGGTTTTGTAAGGAGATTGTGGGCGTTGTGTCTGGTATTTCGCCCTTAACCCGCCCCGACAATTTTATTTGCGAAAACGTCCCCGAATGCGATCGACAAACATATCAACTTCCGGCAACTTCATTTGACTGACAAACAGGGCAAAAACCCCTAACCCTACAAAACTTGCCACACTCAACTGCACTAATTGAATTACCAAACCTTCAGTACCCAAAACTCTTTGACAGCCTTGCAGAGTAGCCAAGGTAACGAAAGCAGTTAGACAACTGCCAGAAGTTAACCCCAGAAAAGGTAAACTCCACTGCCCCCAAGGCAGACCACCCAGCTTTTTATCTAAAAAGTACAAAAGCATAATCATCGAAATAAGATTCACTCCCACCGTCGCCAAAACTAATCCGGGCGCGCCAAAGGCTCCTACCAACAAATAATCCAAAAGAGCGTTTAAAAAGATATTGATAATACTGATGCGAAAAGGCGTTTCTCCGTCTCCCAAAGCGTAAAATACCCGTACCACAACGTCGCGTCCTAAGTACACAAACATTCCAATACTGTAAGCCATCAATATCGGCGTGACAAACTCCGAGGCTGACCGATCAAAAGCATAGCGTTCGTAAACCACGCGGACGATCGGCCCGGCAAGTGTTACCATTAAAGCGCTCAGGGGCAGCATCGTCAGGGCCGTCAAAATTAAAGATTGACGAATTCGAGCTTTTAATTCCGGCCAATCTCTCGGATCGGTGAGGCGAGAAAATATGGGTAGAAATGGCACTAAAATTACATTAGAAATAATGCCTAAAGGCGTCATAACTAACAAGCCACTGTAACCCAAAGCAGAGGCAGCTTGAGGGATGTAGGATGCGAAAAATAGGTCAGTATAAACATTAATTTGTAGCATTCCTGATGATAAGGTCGCAGGAACCATCACCTTAATTACTTCTTGCACTCCCGGTCGTTTAAAATTAAACCGCAAGCGCAATGTTCCCAAGCCGGCGCGCCACTGCGCCGCTAGTTGCACTAACCACTGCAAAACTGCGCCCGCTAAAGTTCCCCAAGCTAACACTAAGCCGCCAATTAGTGCGTATTCTGGCTGAATAATTTTGTTTCCGAGTTGCAGTGCGAGAATCCCTAAACCGCTGACAAGTGCAACGCTAGAAAATAAAGGACTAATCGAAGGCAACCAGTACATATCGGCAGCGTTGAGAGTGCCGAAACCAATGCCGATTAAGCCTGAAAGTAACGCCATCGGCGCCATAATCCGAAATTGCTGGACGGCAATTGCTTTGATTTGTAAACCTTCTGCTGTCCTATTTAATCCCGGTGCCACCAAATCGATCGCCGGATCTGCAAAAATAATTAAAGCGACTGTTACCAACAGCAATATGCCCCCGACTAAGGTGGTGATAGTCTCGACTAAGGGTGCTGCTTCTTTTTTATCCCGGCGAGCTAAAACACTGACTATGGCGCTGTGAAATGGCCCATTAATCCCTCCCAGCAAAATAAATAAGAAACCAGGGATGACGTAGGCGTAGTTGTAGGCATCGACGGCGACACCGACTCCAAAGGCTGCGGCGATCGCAATTTGGCGCACCAATCCAAAGACTTTGCTAATTAGAGTGGCGACTGCGACAATGCCGGCAATCCCTGCGAGGGAACGAGAGGGCTTCTGTAATTGGGACACAAATGGTTACAAACGCTAGTGCTAAAAGGATTCACTTATTTTAATCGCGAATCGGGAGAATCATATCATGAACTCATAAAACTTCTAGGGGGAATTGCGCTGATACCAATTTTATCGATATTACTGACTTGCGGCAATTCAATAATCGATCGGGACTATGCGTCCTAACTACAAACCGCCGTTTCGTGCTATGATGCGTCAATCTAAAATCTACAATATACAATCTACTCTCTAAAAATGATGAAACAAATGAGTTGAGAAAAGCAGATAAATAACATAATAGTTGATAACGTATGATCGATTGTGTTAGCTCCCAGACTTATTTAAAAAGTGCGAACCCAGGTATTCGGTTATAGGTATAATCTACAATCTTCAATCGAGAATCTAAAATCTAAAATCTAAAATCTAAAATCGAATGACTGGCTTAATTTACCAATATCCTCCTCTCTTACCCGGAATTCTCATCAAACGTTACAAGCGATTTTTCGCAGAAATAGAACTAGATTCGGGAGAAATAATCACCGCGCACTGTCCGAATACTGGCCCGATGACTGGTGTTTACATTCCGGGCAATCCAGTGCTAGTATCTCCCAGCGACAATCCCAAACGCAAGTTAGCTTATACTTGGGAATTAATTAAAGTTTGCGACACTGTGCCAACTTGGGTGGGAGTTAATACTGGGCTGCCAAATCGAGTAGTTAAATTAGCTTTGGAATTGAAATTGTTTCCAGAGTTGGGCAATTACAGTTTAATTCAACCGGAGGTTGTTTACGGCACTGATAAAAAAAGTAGAGTGGATTTTTGGCTAACTGGTGAGGAAAAACCGATTTTTCTGGAAGTGAAAAATACAACTTGGGTAAAAGAGGAGTTAGCTTTATTTCCCGATACAGTGACGGAGAGGGGACAAAAGCATTTGAGAGAATTGATAGAAGTGGTGCGGCAGGGTTCGAGGGCTGTAATGCTGTATTTTATTAATCGCGGGGATTGTACGGATTTTGCTCCGGGGGATAGTGCCGATCGCCTTTACGGAGAATTGTTCAGACAGGCGATTAGTGAAGGTGTAGAGATTTTGCCCTGTCGCTTTGATGTGACACCGGAAGGCATTCGCTATTTGGGGTTAGCAAAACTCGATCTACTAACCCCTAAATGATTGATTAGTTTAAATTGCCTGCATTTCTCGATCGATTTCGACACTAGCCACGCCCGGTACGCTCTTTAGTCCTTCTAGCTTCGATTGAGAAACTTCTCCAGTAATGATGCCAGTAACAGTTAGCACCTGCTCCACTTTCATTCCCGCCGATTCTAAGGCAGTGACAACCGATTGAATTACCGATATGTTTTGGTCGTCAACAGTCACTATGATGCGCTGTACTTGTTCGTCAGACATATTTAGCATCCTTTGGAGCAAATCCATTGCGGTATTGTAAATTGTCTTCTGTTAAATCCCCGCAGCACTTTAAGCCTGCGGAGATTTGGATATTCTTCATTACGGAGCTTCTACTAAGCCACTTCCGACACGAGTACATGGTAATGGTAGTGCCATAGCATAGGCAGTCAGCAATTGCCAAAGTTCAGCACCTCGTTTACCAGTCGATTCGGCATACAGGGCCGCGATGCCCGCTACGTGAGGTGTAGCCATGCTAGTGCCATTGTAAGCAGCATAACGCCCTTTATTCATAGGCACTGATGAGTATACTTTCACTCCTGGAGCGGCGATATCAACTTTAGTTCCTTGAATTAGCTCAGAGGTAGCCGAGAAGTCAGCCACTTGGACGCAGTTATCGATCGCTGCAACAGCCATAATCGACGGGCTATTGGCTGGTTGTCCGACGGTTCCTCCGGTTCGTCCGTTATTGCCTGCGGCTGCCACGATCAGACACCCATTTTGCAGTGCTCGGCGGCCGACAGTTTCGTAAGCAGTAGACGGTGTTCGAGTGGTGTTTCCTAAAGACATCGAGATCACTTGACACCCATTAACGATCGCCCATTCCATCCCAGCCAGAATCCAGGCACCAGCGCCACTACCGGCATTGCTCAACACTTTACCGACATAAATGGTCGATTTGTGAGCGATCCCGTACCTGCGGCCGTTAAGATCCTTGAACCCGCAGGCTGTCCCGATGCAGTGGGTACCATGACTGTTGCCATCTTGTACGTCCTCCCCTGGTACGAAAGATTGCGATACGATCGATCGACCTGCGAAGTCGGGATGTAATAGATCCATCCCCGTATCCAGCACCGCAACTTTGATTCCATTACCAGTCAACAGAGACTTCATCGCCTTCGTTGCCTTCAGACCCCAAGTAAACTCGGTATCATCAGCAAAACATTCTTGTTTCTGGATGTCTGCTACCTCTGTATTAGTGGCTTTGTCGTACAGGTTATCCACCGCATCGCGATAGCCCCGCAGGTAGTCTGCCGACAACCCATCGCCAATCGCGTAGAAGGTGCTCTCCGGCTCGATCGCCAGAATAGCCGAATCCTCTCCCGCTGAGGTCATAATGCTGCTGAAAGCCCCTTCGTCTAAGGAAACAACGGCCACGCCGAGAGTAGGAAACACCGCTCCCCCTGCTGCTGCAATTTGGCTCAAGTCTAGAGCAGAGTCGGGGAAATCGGCAGCATTTGCCAGGCCTCTGATGCCAGTTTGGTCGCTCAGGAGGTCTAATCCTTCTATCACTGCATCTTCGCGGAAAGTAATAATGTAACGCCCTGTTGTTTCATCGGCTTGGGCAGTTTCTGGGATGGGAAAACTAGGTTGTTCAGACATAAAATACCTCTAATTTAGTGTTAGATAATGCGTTGAGTTGGCAAAGAGATTTATGGAATTCCCAGGCTGTGACTTGTCAAGAAACAGCCCTGTATTTAATCCATGCTTCTAAGGGTTGAATACGAAATAGTCAGCATAGAGCCGAATCAGGCTGTGTTCCCACTCGATGTTGACCCAAATCTTGACTACACCATTTTGTGGGGAAACGTTATGGAGAGTATATCGAGCCTCACCGATCTTCTTTCCAGCCGTGGTATTTGGAGAAACACCTTCGCCGATCGCAACGAAGACGAGAGAGTTGGGTGTGATTAACCCCCAATTAAGAGGCAAGATGTGCTGTCCTTTCTTGAATCCCCAGTCATGGCGATAAGCGTAGCCATTACCAAACAATATTGCGGGCGAAGCTCCATCTTGAGGCGCGCCCAGTTGACGCACCTCTTCAAGGTTAGCCTCTTGGCTTTCCTGAATTGTGGGAAGCTCTAGCTGAGAATTCGATACAAAAATTTCTGTGCTAGAAGACATAGTTTGTTTCCTTGTTATTTAACGTTAATGGCAAGTAGTTTCTCACTATATGCCGAAGCTGAATAACTGCTTTCTATCTCATAATTATCCAAATTAATTTGGCAAGCAATACGACGATCCGCGTATATGATTATGAAGATATTGCAACAAGTTACGTAACTGTTACGATTCCTATTAGACTTCTCCAGAAAAGGCAGTCTTGAACAGGTAGGATGCCTGTTCCACAATAGACCTCTTGCGAAAGTCTCAGACGAGCGCTAGTTTGTCTTCAAAAAAAGTTCATAATTATAAATACCAGCGAT
>NZ_JAUBPI010000081.1:0-29944 GCF_036700645.1 Microcoleus sp. S36b_A4
CCGTTAGCATTCGACCTCACTGAGAAGGCTGAAACCCTCATTCTGCCGTTAGTGATTGAAAACTGTCCGGACTATTGAACATGGGTATCACTTTTTAAACACTAAATTTATTGACCATCAAATTGCGATCGCACGTCTTCAACAATCTCGACCCCCCCCTCATGGGATGAAAAGCCGATTCACACCCATATAGGCATTAATATTAAGCACAATCTCAATTAGACCTTCAACACAAAGCTCTCGATCCTCGGTGTCTCTGAGCAAAAGTCCCAAGTAAATTAACAGGTTACAGGCGATCGCGCTGTGGACTTCTGAACCTACTGGCATAGCGATAATCTCTCCGTTAAAGTATTCGTGACGTTCTTCGGCTGTTTCCTCGATCGCCCGGTATTCATCTGGAGTAAAGCGAGTCTTTGTCGCATCGGGAAGATTTGGCGGGTTGGTTGAAGCAATAACCACGATCGCACCTCGTAAATAATTAGACCTTAAATAATTATGGCTTACAGCTAGATAGTTTTCCTAACCCAGAGGCGTTTTCTGAATTTCATTCAAATTCCCTAAAGAACTCTCCATGCCTTTTTCCAATTCTGCTTCACAACCGCTAAATTCTCGCTTTCCTTTTATTTTTAACACTCAATTGCTTGGTAATAGATGTATAATAATGCAAAGCAAAAATCAGATTAATGCCAAAAAACACCAAAGTTAAAACAAAGGTAAAAAAAGACGTAAACGACAGTCGGGAAGTCATCGTAAACATCGCCAAAATGATTGAGCAAAGCCCAAAACCGGCAGCAAAAGAACTTAAAAGCAGCAACCGCACCTTAGACATAGTTTAATTTAAAGATTATCAGTAAAATGCACTCTTGGCACCTAACGATGAGTGCCAAATGATACTTATTACTATATAGCGGAATTGCTCAGTTCCGCCAAGGGCAAAACGACTGCTTTCCTAAAAAGGTTTGAATTATACAGAAAAATACAGCCCACGCTCTTGTAAACTCCTGTTGCTCGACTTAATATCAATCAAAGGAATTCCCCAGCCTCCGCGAGCATTCCACCTTTCGCCGTACAGTTACCGCAACCGCAATCCCGCTGACAGTAAAGTATTAGCTTCCAAAACCGCGCTTTCCCTGGGATTCCAAACATTGCCAAAATCCACAAATGGCGTCACCTGCAAAACTCCTTGCTTGTCGCGGGTGCGCTGGCATCGGATACCGCAAATCGGCTGAATCAAAAATCCCGCTAGGGGTAAGCATTGCATCCTGACAGTAACCCCGCAAGATATCTGAGCCCCCTCTAGCGAATTGTTCGATCGCCAAAAGCTCTGCCCCTGCCCCAGCCAATTCCCCATCCGATCGTACCACCAGCAGCCTCTCAGCAGCCAAAAACCGCACGTACTGCTATTGACCACGAGGTCAAAAATCAACTGTCAGGGCTGCTGCTCACCGTAGCGCCAAATGCTGCAACTCCCTAACAGAACTGCGATCGCGCCACCAAGACATCTCTCTCTCCCCTTTAAGTAAAATCCTGAAACAGCCTCAGCACCGCAACCCGATTTCTTCCCCGATTATCTGCTGCCGACGACAGTGGAAAATCCTTTCCCAGCAAAGATGTATCGCTTTCTCGACTGCGAGTACCAATACCGATCGCGATTTCTCTTCTCGGATTTTGCACGATCGGCTCGCGGTAAATCAACTGCCAACTACTTCCCATCGATCGACTTTGATCGTACCGGCAATGTTAGCAATTCTGCAGGCTGTGCCGACGCGGGAACAGCAGGCGGCAAAAGCTGTGCGGCTGAAGGCAAGGGCTTTGGTGGCGTGGGTTATGGGAGGGGAGCCGAATTTGACAGCCGCGGGTTGGGAATCGGAAATTCGTGTCTGTTTTCTCCTCGGTTCGGCAATTGAGGGAGAGTGTCTGCGGGCTCACTTTGGGTCAATTGATCGAGTTCCGGGATGCTATTTTCTTGCTCTTTACTGCCTCTATTTAATTCTGAACCCGAGTATAAATCACGAAGCCGATCGCGATCGTCTGCTGTTTCTTGATTTAGTTTGAATTGAGGCGGTAAATTATCATGCAAAATTGGCGCTTGCACCCCTGAGTCGGTACCAACCATCGACTCACCCACACTTAAAGCTGATAGCAGTGCGGGGCAAATAGCTGCAATTGAAAAACCAAGTGCTAATGCCTTGAAAAACTTGATTTTACAAAAGCCTCTCGAAAATTGCACGGGCATGACAGATTAGCCATATTTGATAGTTATTTACACTTACGATCGGGCGCGGCCGGCGCAATTGCAAGGAATAAAATTACTCTATCACTTTTGACAGAGTTAATTCCTTAAGTCAATATAAAGATAGTTGACAGCACTCTTATTTTATGTACTAAATAATTACTGAAAAAAACTCTGACCTCCCAAGCTAGCCATCTTGCAAGGAATAAAATTACTCTCTCACTTTTTAAACACTTAATTCCTTAAGTCAATATAAAGATAGTTGACAAAACCTATGTTTTGTGTGTTAGACAATTGCTGAAAAAAACTCCGACCTCCCAAGCTAGCCCTGTAGGTCGGCGGAGCATTCTATCAAACCTGCGATCTGAGAAATAGGTAAATTTTGATACAGATTACTACATTTTATTGAGCTGCGATCGCAATTCTTCCAACTCAGCGTCAATCACCGGGCTCGACTCCGAGCTACTAGCTGCTGCCGTTTTACCCGCTGCCGGCAATTGACCTTGAGAGACAGAACCCCCGGTCAGTTGAGCTTTCATCTGAGCCAACTCGTCGTCAACATCGCCGCCGCTTTCGAGCAAGCGGAACTGTTCCTCTAAATTGCTGCCGCCGGCGGCCAATTCTGCCGAAGCCCCCGCGCGAGCTTCAATCTGCAAAACTTTTTCTTCCATGCGATCGAAAGCCGCCATTGAACTGCCAGTATTCAAGGTGCCAATGGTATTGTTGAGCTGTTCCTGAGCTTTAGCAGCGGATATCCTCGCTTTGAGCATATCCTTCTTAGTCTTAGCTTCGGAAATTTTGCTCTCCAAACCGATCAAGTTACGCTTGAGACTTTCCACCTGAGCCGATTGCTGATCCAGACTAGCTTTCAGCGTAGCCGCCGTTTCAGCGTGAGACTTTTTGCGAACTAGCGCTTCCCGGGCCAAAGTCTCGTCTCCCTTTTGCAGGGCTAGCTGAGCGCGCTGCTGCCACTGGTTAGACTGAGATTCAGCTTGATTGTACTGAGTCTGGGTACGCTTTTGAGTGGCGATCGCGCTGGCAACGGCCTGACGCAACTGCACCAAGTCTTCCTGCATATCCGTAACAGACTGTTCTAAAATCTTTTCCGGGTCTTCAGCTTTGTTGACCAGATCGTTAAGATTGGCTTTGACGACTCGGCTAATGCGGTCAAATAATCCCATAATGCTATTTTTCCTGGATGAGGTGTACGAAGTAGGCGGAAAGCAGGCTTGATAGCCCTAGCCCGCAGTTGTGAAATTCACTCTTGTCAGATTTTTAGTGCGATTTAGTTTTTGGCAATTTTTGCAGACAGATAAATCCAGTTTAAAGCGATCGAGTAATGTGATGCAGGCAAGCTTATTCATGCACATATCTATTGAGTTTAACTTCGATCCGGGAATTCCCCAACAGGCTTCGAGCCATCTCTAGCTAGGCTGTTGAGAAGTTTTTGCTCGTCCCGACTCTTCTTCTATTGCCTGGGGTTCAGGATGCGGGCGGCTCGCCCGACGGCAATTTGGGTGTATTGTTGCCCGGAAGCATTTGTGCTTTCATCGCCGCCAACTCGGTATCCACATCGTCGGCACCTTCGAGAGAGAGAAACTTCTTTTCTAAATCGTTAGTTCCGAGTTCCGCGATTGCTTCGGAGCGAGCTTCTAGCTGCATGACTTTCTCTTCCATCCGTTCAAAGGCGCTCAAAGCGCTGCCGGTACTGAGATTGCCCATCATTTCTTGCAGCCTTTCCGACGATGCGGCCGATCGAGCTCGGGCAATGTACATATCTTTTTTAGATTTTGCCTCGGAAATTTTACTTTCGAGAGTCCGCATATTTTCTTTAAGTTTAGTCACAACAGCGTTCTGTTGTCCCAGACTGGCTTTCATCGCCGTTGCCGTTTCTTGATAAGATTTCTTGCGCGTCAGAGCTTCCCGCGCCAAACTTTCCTCGCCTTTTTGCAAAGCTAGCTGCGCCCGCTGATGCCATTCTGCTGCTGTAGACTCAGCTTGGGAACACTGGCGTTCAGTGCGTTTTTGAGCTGCAATCGCTCCTGCCACAGCTTGTCTAAGCTGCACTAAATCTTCCTGCATATCCATTACAGCCTGTTCCAGAATTTTTTCTGGGTCTTCGGCCGCCCCGACTAAACTGTTAATATTGGCTCGAATCACTCGCCATAGGCGATCGAATAATCCCATTTTGCCCGTCTCCCGATTTTATTAAATTTTAGATTTAGGACTGGGAATTGACAATTACAAAACCAATTTTGTGTTAGACAAAACATTCATCATTGTCTAGCTTTGTCTAACAATTTAGTTAAAGTTTTTCACCCTTTACCTAATTTATGGTTGATAGTATTGTGGCTTCACCCCTTTTTCTTGGAGTTCTTTCACCAAACGTTCTGCTGAGGCAGGATCGTTCAAAGCCCCCATTTGGATCTTGACACCCTTTGAGAAGTTTCGCACGTAGGCATCGGGAACAGCGGTTCTGGCTTGCTGCAGCGATTTTTCGTCGGTGTAATCGGTGACAACGTAATAGAAACCGTCGGCGGCCCGTGCAGGCCTTCCCAGCGGGGATGCGGCTGCTGGGGATGCGGCTGCTGGGGATGCGGCTGCTGGGGATGCGGTCGCCGGGGATGCGGCGGCAGGCTGGGCTGGGGAGGGTGTTGGAGGCAGTGTCGGCAGTGTCGGCACTGGCTGGGCGGCGCTGGGGCTGGGAGTGGGAAGCAAAGCTGTACTCAGATTGTTGAGTCCTTGTTCCCTGCCTCTGGCCGGGTTGCCGTCTTCTGTAGGAATCGGCACAGCCCCGCTGGGGCCCGGAGGCGCTGGCGGAGTTGGCGGGATTGATGCTTTTGGTGACGGGGAAGGAATCGGGCTGACTGTCGGCTGGACATTGCTGAGAGTGCTCAAATCTAGTTCTACAAATTCCTTGGATACCAGATTTGGAGCTTTCGGCAGTTCCTTGGTGCTGGTATCTGAGGTGGAATTAGAGGCGGGACTGTCGCTGGGAGAGGGTGAGGTGCGGAGCAAACGGTTCAAGCCGGCCATCTTAACTAGATTTGACGGGTACATGACGGCGTAGCCCAAAGCTGTGCATGACAGCAAAAACAGCAGCATCGAACTCAGTCCCAAGGGAGTTAACAAACTGGCAGCTAAACTGCGTTCTACCGTAGGCTCAGCTTTTGACTCGTCCAAACTTTCGATGAGTTTTTCGCTGGATTCGAGATAATTGTTGGGTGCGAAGGCACTGCTAGATAATTTTGTGCCACCCCTGGTAGTTGCTAGCGGGGCATCGCCCTGAGTGCCGGCAAGGGATAGGGGCAGCGATAGCGGCTGCTGGGTTTCCTCCGCAGTCTCTGGCGCCAAATTTTGGGCTAGCTGTTGCTCGGTTGTGGCTGTTTGCTTGCCGGTACGAACTGAGGGCGACACCCACTGTTCGGCGCGCCTCCTGTGCCTTCTGTATGTTGTCAGTTCTGCTTCTAGATTTACATCTAGACTCCCCAGGACTGCTTGCAAAGCAGGGTTGATTGGGGTTGAAGAGGATTGATGATTTGGGGATTCAACCGAAGAACGCTTACTCATTAGCAAAACTCCTACCGCCTCTGAATTAATTTTAATGTTTTGATTGTAGATATAAACAAGAAGCTTGAAAACTTGCCTATTTTATGATTAGCTACTTTTGGCGTCAATGCAACAGGGGCCCGATCGCCTGCTGTCGATCGTCGGCAGCTATTTTTCATTTTCATTTAAAAACTTAATTGTTGCTGTTTCCCGGAGGCTGCTTACCGACACTCTCAGCCACTTTTTGTATCCTGAGCTACCGCTTATTTGTGACCTTTCATACTCCTTGGGTATTTGTACTTTTTCTTGATCCCTAACGCCTTTATAAACTTTTAACCTATGTTTTTACCTATACAATGAGCAACTACCGAGCTAATTGTTTCTATATATAACGAGATTATAAATAAATTATAAAATTTAATTATACTTCGGGGATCGCTACAAACCAGACAGCATAAAGGTTGGGATGCTCTAAAACCTGCTAGCTCTACAAAGGAGAATTAGAGATGAAAATGATTTCCCTAAGAACTTTTATGCAAACCTCATTAACTTCACCTTTAACTTCAGCTTGTGGTCACTGCCGTCACTATACCCCTGAGGGCAGACGCGGGGGTGTTTGCGCTCTACTAAGCGGCCCGGTTCAAAGCCACTGGAAAGCTTGTGCTTTAGCGGTTTCGCCTTTTAGGTCATCTTGGGAAAACATAGAAGAAATTGGAATGTGGCAAGAATCGACTCTGACGCTGCAGGATGCCACCGTCACTCTTTCCGAGCGCCATGCCTGCCAGCTTACAGGCACAACATTAACCGAAAAATCCGCTGCCGCAGTTTCGGTTTAGTTAGTCGGCAGCAGGATAGGTCATACCATTTTCGATTTTCGATTGGGAAATCACTGATCATTATCATGGTTGGGATCTGACAAAGCAGTTTCATTCTTTTTGGGAACTGGTATCAATAGTCACAATTTTGGACGATCGGGTGCATTTGGCTTTACTAACTCATAAAAATCAGCATTTACTTTAATATGAGCGCATAAAAAAAACTGATTTCTGCATCCCGCTATGGCAGCCAAGGATATTGACTAAAATCAGGTTGCCGTTTTTCCAAAAAGGCTTGTTTGCCTTCGGCGCCTTCCTGGGTCATATAGTACAGCAAAGTGGCATTTCCTGCCAGTTCTTGCAAACCGGCTTGACCGTCGCAGTCAGCATTAAAAGCAGATTTCAAGCAGCGAATCGCGATCGGACTTTTTTCGAGAATTTCCGCAGCCCACTGAATCCCTTCTAGTTCTAGTTGTTCGACGGGCACGACGCAGTTGACTAAACCCATTTCTAGGGCTTGCTGTGCGCTGTACTGGCGACACAAAAACCAAATTTCTCTGGCTTTTTTCTGGCCGACGACTCTGGCGAGATAGCTAGCTCCGAAACCACCGTCGAAACTGCCAACTTTGGGGCCGGTCTGTCCGAAAATAGCATTGTCAGCAGCGATCGTCAAGTCGCAAATTAAGTGCAGAACGTGACCCCCTCCAATTGCGTAGCCTGCAACTAAAGCAATTACTACTTTAGGCATAGAGCGAATCAACTTCTGCAAGTCGAGCACGTTCAACCGGGGTATGCCACCTTCGTCTACATATCCCGCCGCACCCCGCACGCTTTGGTCGCCGCCGGCGCAAAAGGCGTATTTGCCGTCTGTATGAGGCCCCGCACCTGTGAAAAGGACAACGCCGATTTTTGTGTCTTCGCGGGCATCAGTAAAGGCATCGCACAGTTCCTGCACGGTTTTGGGACGGAAAGCGTTCCGTTTGTGAGGTCGATTGATGGTAATTTTGGCGGTGCCACCACTTTTGTGATAGAGAATGTCTTCGTAGGTTTTGGCGGTTTGCCATTCAATTTGCATAATCAATCAAGTTGAGATTTGAGATTGAGATGAGTCAATCAAGGTAGCGACGAGTCGCTTTTAGATTTTAGAGGCATTCGGTTCAATGAGATACAAGGGTCGATCGACTCTGGAAAAAAAAATAAAGCGGGATTTAGGGAGAAACCAGGTTTTTTACGAACATACGCCGTGCAGCGCTCTTGGTAGGGGTTAAACAACTCGGTTTTTGAGGGTAAGAGCGCCCCAGTCGCATCTCAATTGGAAACAGCGTCAAATCCTCGAACTCTTCTCACGACTTTTACTGCTCCAAAATTTATATGCGCTGGACTATTTGCGGAGTAAAATACTCAGCAAGTGCTTTGCTGCTTTGCCAAATACCGGATCGCGGGACTCGAATTCGCTGGGATCGAGTAAAGCTTGAACTTCGGCAAAAGCTTGTGAGTCGAGGGTTCCTTCTTTAGTAAATAAAGTGTCTATGACTGCAATGTGTCTGGAGTCGAGGCCGAGCCGATTTGCGATCGACTGTAGGTACATTTGCTCCCGCAGGTCGATGTGTCCGTCGGCCGCTGACATTTCGTAGCCGGAACCGATGAGCAACAGTTTTTCAGATTCTGAGAACAAAGCTGTCAGGGTTAGCAATTCCGTGGGGTTGAAGTAAACCTGCTGTTTCGATACTCCTTTGACAAGGCGCTGAATTAGTTCTACCAGATCGCGGTCGCCGCTAGCAAAGGCTTTGAGAGTCTTTTGCAGCCGTTCTTCTTCTTCAACTGCGATCGTCCTGTCAATAATCATCACTCCGCGCAGGATGGAAATCAGAGCAGTCAGAAACACTACCAAAGGAGTGATATCTTGTTCACGCAGCTTTTGCCGACTAATGCGGCACAACAGCTCAACAATTTCAGTGGTAATCGTAGTGGTGTCCATAATTAAAGACTCTCGATTAAGCTGTAATGTAACTTTCTTTATCGATCTTAAGTTTTTCTGTTACTTAGGTATGACGTGAATTGTAAAGCTGAGCCGTTGTCTATTCGTGATACTACTTATTTTATTCACAAACGCTGGATGACTAGGGCTGTGGAATTGGCCCAAGCAGCCGGTGATGCTGGTGAAGTACCCGTTGGTGCTGTGATTGTTGACGGTACTGGCAAATTAATTGCCGAAGCGCAAAATCGGCGAGAGCGAGATTGCGATCCGACTGCTCACGCTGAAATCTTGGCTTTGCGGGCTGCTGGTCAAGTTTTGCAAGACTGGCATCTTAACCAATGCACGCTCTACGTAACGCTGGAACCTTGCCCGATGTGCGCTGGTGCGATCGTCCAAGCTCGGATTCGTCTGCTGGTATACGGAGCAGATGACCCGAAAACTGGCACGATTCGGACTGCCGCTAATATTCCTGATAGCGCGCATTCGTGTCACCACTTAGAGGTGCTCGGCGGTATTATGGAGTCTGTTTGCCGCGATCAGTTGCTTTCTTGGTTTGAAGCGCGCCGGAAAAATTAACAGGTAAAATTTTTTACTTTCTTCGGGGCGATGTTTAATCGAAATTGACCTTTAACTGGAATAATAGATCCGTAATTCCCCGCTCAAGCTTTCGAGGCGGCCGACTGCTCTGCATTAGTGCTGTCCGGTTGGTTGAGGTTTTACCTGTTAGAGATTATCTCTTGCGGGCGCGATCGCTCGATCGGCACAAGGCCAATAGCAAAAGTGTCCCGATCTAAAAACTAAAGATTTGGCCAACACCTTACTTTAGACTTTAGATCTCGATAAAGCAGCTTAATTGCTATGCCCCACACCGCCACGATCGCCGTTGAGTCCAGTAAATCATCTCTAGTGAAGCCAATGCCTGCCAAGGTAGCATCTAATACCTCTCGCGTTTCTCCTTGGTTAACCTCCTTGCTCTATCCGCTAGGTCACTATGTTGTCCTACCGTTTCATTTTGGCAAGATTGAGGTAACCGGACAGGAGCACTTGCCGAAAGATGGGCCTGTCATCTTAGCCCCTACGCACCGCTCCCGGTGGGATGCCCTGATGATGCCCTATTCAACTGGACAGAAGGTGACTGGACGCGATTTGCGGTTTATGGTAACTGCTGATGAGGTCAAAGGACTGCAAGGTTGGTTCATCAGACATTTGGGGGGGTTTGCTGTCGATCTCAAGCATCCGGCAATTGGCAGTCTCCGTTATGGGGTGGAACTACTCCTCGACAGGGAAATGTTGGTGATTTTTCCCGAAGGCGGTATTTTTCAGGATGGGGAAGTTCATCCGATTAAGCCGGGATTGGCGCGTTTGGCAATGCAAGCTGAGTTGAGCAAACCGGGTTTGGGCGTGAAAATTGTACCGATGAGTATCCGCTATCGTCCGCGCATTCCTAAATGGGGTGCTCAGGTAAAAATTGCGATCGGTTCTCCGATTTCCGTGGCGGATTATGCCAATGGTGGCGGTGGCAAAAAAGAAGCACGATTGTTGACAGCCGAGCTCGAAATGGCTCTTAAAAAGCTTGATGAAAGTTGAGAAGAAGTTCGGCAACGGATTATTTAACGGATGTAACGGATGTCAGGCAGAAGGAAGTTCGGCAACGGATTATTTAACGGATGTAACGGATGTCAGTCCGATGGCAGTCGGAAGAAGGAAGAAGGAAGAGGGAAGAGGGAAGAAGGAATTATGATATAATATTTTCGGGTGCTGTGGAGAGATGCAGCACTTATTTAGCTGCTTTGTTATGTCTGTATTAAGTGTGAGCATTAATGAATTGTGCTTTGAACTTTAAGCCGGGTCAAATTGTTAGTTTAGAATGTGGAGATGCGTGCCTGCATTCAGAGGTAATCCAAGTGGTTGAGGCACGTCAAGTTTGTTGGGTGCGCCCTTTGATGTTAGTTGTATCGGCGTCGGGGAAGGATTTATCGGCAGAATACACTTTATGCGATTTGCGAGATGGTGCTGATTTGCTGTGGCCGCTGAGCTTGTTTCGCGCGGCTTTAGATACTGAGGTAATTTCACTGTTGACTGAGTTGCACTCTCTGGATGCTGATAAAAAGGATGGTGCGATCGCATCTCGGCAACTTAGAGATTTTGTCGATCGAGTTTGGGAAGCTTTTCCGAGTGCTTTTCATTAAGCAGATATCTGGCGTTTTGTCTATTAGTCCGCCAGGGGTTGAAAACCCCTGTCTAATAGCTAAAGCCCTCTTGGATAGAAGTAATACTCTCTTGATTCTTCAGTCCGCGTAGGCGGACTTCGTTTGTCTAGAAGCGATTTCAAGCGCCTAATTTTCTTTTCGCTTTTCGCGGACTATTATACTAAAATACAGCGTGTGAAAGCTCTTCGGGGTTGAGATTATTGTGAATAACTTGACCGTCGCGGAACCAGACAACGCGGCGAGTTTGACGCGCGACTTCCGGTTCGTGCGTTACCATAACAACAGTCATGCCGCTTTCGTTAAATTCTGTAAAAATATCCATTACTTCTTGAGTAGTTTTTGTATCCAATGCACCTGTAGGTTCGTCAGCCAGCAACAACACGGGACGGTTGACAATAGCCCTGGCGATGGCTACCCGCTGCTGCTGTCCTCCTGATAGTTGATTCGGTCTGTTTTGCAAGCGACTTTCCAGGCCTACTTTTGTTAAAGCATCTACTCCCCGTTCGCGTCTTTCTGCTGCGGGAATGCCGGCATAAACCATCGGTAACATGACATTTTCTAATGCTGTCAATTGAGGCAACAGGTGAAATTGTTGGAATACAAAACCTAATTTTAAATTGCGAATTCCGGCTAATTCTGATTCGGGCATTTGGGCGACATCTACGCCGTCTAAGTAGTAACTGCCGCTCGTAGGTCGATCGAGACAGCCGATAATATTCATAGCTGTAGATTTGCCAGATCCCGACGCGCCCATAATTGAGCAATATTCTCCTTGTCTTACGGTCAAGCTGACGCCGTTTAAGGCGCGAACTTCCAGGTCGCCAATCCCGTAAACTTTTGTTACCTCTTCCAGACCGACAACAACGGGCTTTGAGAGGACTTGCGGGTCGAGGTCTTTGTATGTATCGGTTTGTAGTTCAGGCATTTTTTTTCTGTGCGATCGACACAACTAACTACTAAGCTAACACTTCCCATCTGTTTTCGCGATCGGGGTGAGGGCTGTTTCGATGCTAATGAACAGAACATCTATATTCAAGTCAGAGTGAATACTTTGACACCGACCTGGAGGTAAAGTCGGAGTGGAAAAAAAAATCGGCGTTGCACAATTGGGTATGAAATTTGTAGGGGAAATCCCCCCGTGATTGCCCCACCGCTGACAGTGTAAGGACTTAGAATTACCCCTACAGGCAAAATCATACATAAATTCAGCAGAGCCAAAAAATCTATACTATTATGCAGTGACCGAAAGCATCCAGGATACAAGTCCCCGGATTCATGCGTCCAGAAATAAAAAACCTGTATCCTATAAACTTGCCTCCGAATTTATCTGTGGGGTCAATGCGAAAATCGAAAATCGAAAATCGAAAATCGAAAATCGATTGACTCTCTCTGTAGGGTGCTTATGGCAACCCCTGTCAAGGTACGATCGCCCTGCTTTACATCATCCTAGCCGTTGGCGATCGGCAATAAACCCAGTTTATGGGTAATCACCTGTTAAAGGAGGAAATTTTAACATCGCCATCAACAACTTTTCAAGGGTTTCAGAGTCTTCTTCACCAGGTTGACAGGGCTTGGGTGGAATAGACACCCCAATAGGCTAAACTTGTGTGCGATCGCCAAACAGACTACAAACCAATGACTACTGCTGCGGATACAAACCAGGCCGAGATTTCCAATACAGTCTCATCGAGTCCACAAATGTTATCTTTCCTGAGAATTGTTGAGTCTTTATCCATAGCCGCTTTTGTGGGTGCGTGCCTCCTTACCAGAGTTTTTCCAGACAATCAACTTATCGTTATTTTAGGAGCTGTTTTTCTCTCTAGTTTTATTTTTCTCTTCCTGACCAATAGGCAATTGGCTCAAAACTCTACGAATAGTGCAAATCAGTTAGATATCCGAAGAAAAGCTGAACTATATAATTATCTGTTAAACCCGAATAATGTTTCGGATAACAATCCGATAACCCCAGTGAGAGAAAAGGCTTTACGATATTGCCAGGAGTTGATTGACGACTATAAAAACACTAGAGAGACTTCGAGAAATATTTACTATACTTTCCAATTGGCAACCGTTGTTTTATCGGGAATCACACCAATTTTGGTATTGGTAGACAAATTGGAACCAAGTCAAGCGTTGCTCAAGTGGCTGCCGGTAATTTGTCCCGCTGTCGCCTCGATAGTCGCCAGTATCGTTACCTCTTTTCCTTTTCAGGAAAATTGGATTTCTGCTAACACGACTGTGGAATTGTTAGAAGCGGAACAGGAGAAATTTATATTGGGAGTTAGTCCGGCTTATCGTTGCTATGATGCCGACGAAGCCCAACATCAACAAATGGCAAAAATGGGAATAGAAAACTTTATCACTCAGGTGAATGAGATTCATCTCAAGCAAATCCAAAAACCAGATGAGAAACGGTCAAGAGAGCAGAATACAGAGCCAGCTCAATCTACCGAGTCAAAGTATGGGCAGAGTTAACAAATCTGACAATATCAGTAAGTAGGTAGGGTTGAGTTAGGCCACCTGCTATTATACGGCTAAACTTTTCATCACAGATGGCATTTCGGGGCTATAGGATAGCCAAAGACCGGCTCGTCCCCCGTTTTCTTACCCCTGAAATAGCTCTATATGTAGCGCTCAGAAGTTCTCAAAGGCAAATTTTTTGAGCTATCATTAAGAAAAGTTAAGCGTAAACTTGGTAAGTTGGGGATTTTTGGTAAATACAATTATGACATACGATTACGACTTGTTTGTGATAGGTGCGGGTTCCGGCGGATTGGCGAGTTCCAAGCGAGCAGCATCCTACGGCGCAAAAGTGGCGATCGCCGAAAATGATTTAGTAGGCGGAACCTGCGTAATTCGCGGCTGTGTCCCCAAAAAACTCATGGTGTACGCCTCAACATTTTCGCACCTTTATGAAGATGCGGTGGGCTACGGTTGGAGTCCAGTAGAAAGCAGTTTCGACTGGGAAAAACTTGTCACCACGGTAGATGCAGAAGTGCGGCGGCTGAGCAAACTGCACATCAGCTTTCTTGAAAAAGCCGGAGTCGAATTAATCTCAGGATACGCCAAATTTATTGACCCCCACACCGTCGAAGTTGGTGACAAAAAATTTACCGCAGCCAAAATTTTAATTGCTGTCGGCGGAGAAGCGCAAAGAGTCCCAATTGTCGGCATCGAACACGCGATTACCTCTCGCGAAATCTTTCTACTAAAAGAGCAGCCAAAACGGTTGGCAATTTGGGGAGGAGGCTACATCGGCGTCGAATTTGCTTGCATTATGAACGGGTTGGGAAGCCAAGTAACTCAAATCATCCGCCGTGACTTAATTTTGAACGAATTTGACACAGAAATTCGTACCAACGTGCAAGAAGGAATGATTAAGCACGGAATCGAAATTTTGGCAGAAAGCTCGATCAACCACATTGAGAAAACCCCAGAAGGCTTAAAATTAACTCTGTCGGGAACAGCCGAAGGAACGCTAATAGTAGACGCGCTGTTGTGCGCTACCGGGCGTCAGCCTAATTTAGAAAAATTGGGTTTAGAAAATGCGGGGGTAGAAACAGATAAAGGTGCGATCGCAGTTACCAAAGACAGCCGCACCAGTCAGCCCCACATTTTTGCAGTGGGAGATTGCACCAACCGCATCAATTTAACACCAGTTGCGATCGCCGAAGGACGCGCTTTTGCCGATACTGAATTTGGTAATAACCCCAGATCGATCAGTCACGAAAATGTTGCCTCAGCAGTATTTTCGCAGCCGGAAGCAGCTACAGTCGGCTTAAGCGAAGTGCAGGCTAAAGCAAAGTTTCCCGACTCAATTAAGTGCTACACAGCCAAGTTTAGGCCCATGTTTCACGCTTTGACAGGCGCAGACGAGAAGACTTTTGTCAAGTTAGTTGTTGAAACTAATACTGACAGAGTTTTGGGCGTGCACATGGTTGGGAAAGACGCGGGCGAGATTATTCAAGGAATGGCGATCGCTGTTAATATGGGAGCTACGAAGAAAGACTTCGACGCGACTATTGGCATTCACCCATCGACTGCGGAAGAGTTTGTGACTCTACGGTAAACAAGGCGAAGTAGCCAGAGACTTAAGTCTCTGGCTAATAGCTACAGTCGGTTAAAAATGACTCAAGAAAACTATTTTGAAAAACAGGCATGATGCCTGTTCCACACAAAAATTAAATTTTCTGGTTGTGGGGTGGGCGTCCCGCCAGCCCAAAAATACAATTTAGATACAACACAACTTATTAATGAGTGATTCAACAAAACAAAACACAATTTTAGCATTCTATCTCGGTGAGCAGCCTGATTCACAAGGCCGGGCGATCGAGGATATTTGGTCGTGGGATTACCAGAAGCTGGAATCCGTACACAATTACATTCAATGGCTGTTTCCCCTAAGAGAAAAGAGTCGCTTTAATTCCAGTGCTCCGACTTTAAATGATGAGGTAATTCAAGCTTTTAGAACAAGTGAAGAGTTGAAAAATCGCTTACTCCGTTCGTTCAATGTTATGCTGGCATTTTACGGGTTGGAATGCCGCGAAGGGGAAAACGCAGAAATTGTAATTGCAAAATCCGCAGAATATTTGTCAAGAAAAAGAGAGTGGATTCAAAAATTTAATCACAACTACCTGCGGCTGACTAGGATTATCACAAGTTTGACAGAGTTGGGATTGAAAAATTACGCTTTAGCTCTTTTCAAATGTTTAGATGAACTCTATAATGAAGACAAAAAAAGTATTGGTTTAGAAAGTTATACTTATTGGAAAAATGCTGTAAATAGTTAGAACCGATATTTGGGACTGGTCGCTATAGCCAACCCTACGGCCCACAAGAAAACTTAATTTTTGTGAAACAGGCCCGAAAGCCTGTTACGGGCGGGCTAGAACCCACCCCACAAGAAAATTAAGTTTTTGTGGAACAGGCCCGAAAGCCTGTTGCTGACATTGGTGCATTTTTACACCCCAAGCGGATTCATGCTCAAAATAATATTTTAAATTATTTGAACCTTTTTCACGATCGTCCTGTCTAAACACTTCAGATAACGAACTGGTGGGGGAGACTTCACAGGTGTTAGCTGTGTCAGCCAATGTTTTAATAGATAACTGTTCCGACTCGGACTTAGTTGCTGAATGTTTAAAGGGCGATCGCACCTGCTTTCGCCACCTTTACCAACGCTACCAACACAAAGTCAGGTCAACCCTTTACCAACTCTGCGGGCCCTCGCTGCTTGACGACTTAACGCAAGAAGTATTCCTGCGAGTGTGGAAAGGATTGCCAAAACTCAAGCACCAAGACAACTTTTCTACTTGGCTTTATCGAATCACTTGGAATGTGGCTTCTGACCAAAGACAAGCAGTTGCTAAGCAGCATTCTTTTGATTCCAAACTCAAAAATCAAGAACAAATGGATCGGATTGTTGTCACAGATCGTACCTCTGACTTGATGCAGTTGCACTATCAAGATTTAGTGCAGCGAGGATTGGAGAAATTGAGCTTTGAACACCGCAGCATTTTGGTGCTGCACGACTTAGAAGACATCCCGCAAAAAGAAGTAGCTCAAATTTTGGGACTGCCGGCAGGAACCGTCAAATCTCGCGTGTTTTATGCCCGAAATGCTGTGCGGCAATTTTTGCAAAAAGAAGGTGTCAGCGAGCTATGAATAACCCAAGCAGCGACCAAGAGTTAGTTAATTTCTTGAAGCAACATCGCCCAAATCTTCCTGAAGCTACACCAGATTTAGAGCGAAAACTCCTAGCAGCAATCGAAAGTAATCAGCCGAGTTTCTCCCATGAAAATCACCGCAAAAAACCGCGATTTATTGCGTCAGCAAAGTCTGATAACAGGTTAAAAATATTCTCTGTTTCTAAGTGGGCTTTGTCGTCTGCAATTGCTGCTATTCTGCTAGTTTTTTGGTCTGGCTACCGTCCGTTTAATACTGCACAATTGCCAGATGAGGAAACAGCTAAGTTAGAAGCATTTTTAGTTACTAACTGGGAGGGTGTCCTCCATGATTCTACCCAAGAAAGTATGACCGATAGCTCGCAAACAGACTGGTTGACTGTCAGCCCTGGTGCTGGCAGCCAACCGCCAACAAATAAGTAATATCAAAGAGGTAATTTTCATGTCAATTCGTCGTATTTCTGCCCTAGCAGTTTTAATGCTGACTCTCGGTAGTACAGCAGCAGCAATAGCAGTTCCTCATCCCCTCGAACCGGAAACATTTGCACAAAATCAGCGACCAAATCGACCTGGCAAGGAAGGCGGGATGTTCGAGAAACTGAATTTAAGCGCTGACCAAAAGCAGCAAATGCAAGCAGTTCGTGATCGCTACAAAGACCAAGTTTCCCAGCGGATGCAAGCAATCCGCCAAGCGAGACAAGAATTGGAAACGATGATGTCCGGCACGGCAAATGCCAGCGAAATGCGCGAAAAACACCGTCAAATAATCGGATTGAGGCAGCAGTTGGAAGAGGTGCAATTTGAAAGTACACTCGCAATGCGAGAAGTGCTCACAGCCGAACAGCGCAGCCAATTAGCTCAAATGATGCAGCAGCGCCGACAAAATGCTAAAAATCGGATGCAAAACGGTCAAAAACCACAGTAATAGTGCCATTTTGTTCACGGCTTATTAGAGCCCCGACTTCTTAAAGAAGCCGGGGTTCTGGGTGTTATACTTAATATTTGTTGTTAAATATCAATTACTGAATGAATTTAAAAAACCATTCTAGTTACATTTATTTACACGGATTTGCATCAAGTCCCGATTCTCTTAAGGCAAAATATCTCCGTGATTGCTTTTCGTCCCTAGGAATTGACCTAAAAACTCCCGATCTCAATCAAAACAATTTTTCCGGTCTCACCCTCACCCGCCAGTTACAGCAAATAGAAACAGAATTTCTGCAAACCCCATCCTCCCCATCGGCCGACAAGGTAAAACAATTAGGGGGAGTTACAATAATTGGGTCGAGTTTTGGGGGACTGACAGCGGCTTGGTTGGCCCAGCGACAATTGTCAGTAAAACAAATAGTTTTGCTAGCACCGGCTTTTCAATTTATCTCCCACTGGCTGCCGCTGTTGGGACAGCAACAGTTAGAAAAGTGGCAGTTGGAGAAATATTTGCCCGTTTACCACTACGGCGAACAGCGTTATCTGCCACTGAATTATCAGTTTGTGGCAGATATGGCTCAATACCCTGAAGAAAAATTAATTCGGTCAGTCCCTACGTTAATTCTTCACGGCAAACATGATACAATAATACCGATTCAAGCTAGCAGAAATTTTGCCGCTAACCGTCCCTGGGTGCAATTAATCGAATTAGAAGACGATCATTCTTTGGGAAATGTCCTAGCGGAAATTTGGGAAGCGATTCAAAAGTTTTGCCAATTCAAAAATTAAAATTTTACCAACTTGCAAGTCTCAACAATCAAATGACTGAACAAGATCGATCGACTCGCACCTTAGCCGTGGATATTGGCGGAAGCGGCATCAAAGTTATGGTTTTGGACAATGAAGGCGATCCCCAAACGGAACGCAGCCGCTTAGAAACGCCTCAACCACCGAAACCCGAACCCGTACTAGAGGCGATCGCCTCTTTAGCCAGCGGACAAGGAGAATTTGACCGAGTATCCGTCGGTTTTCCCGGAGTCGTGCGTCTAGGCGTTATAAAAACCGCAGTGAATTTAGATCCGTCTTGGATAGATTTTGACCTAGAAACTATCCTTAAAGATCGCTTGGGGAAACCTGTGCGAGTGGCTAACGATGCCGATATTCAAGGATTGGGAGCAATTGCTGGGACGGGGGTAGAATTAGTAATTACTCTGGGCACCGGTTTCGGTTCTGCCTTATTTGTCGATGGTATCTTGGTGCCAAATCTAGAATTAGGGCATCACCCGTTTCGCAAAGGGGAAACTTACGAACAGCAATTAGGGCGATCGGCATTAGATACAGTCGGTTCCAAAAGATGGAATCGCCGTTTGGAAAAAGCGCTCACCTATCTGCAAAATCTCTTTAACTGCGATCGCATTTACATCGGCGGCGGCAATACTAAAAAGATTGCTGTTGAGTTACCGCCGCAGGTTAAAATAGTACCAAATGTGAGCGGTTTATTGGGCGGGATTGCTTTGTGGCGTGATTGAATAAACAAACTTTGTGGCCAAAATACCCATAAATATCAAAGAAACCGGATTTGTTACTCGGATTAAAGGCAATAATCCAGTCTTTCGGTAAAAAACCCGGTTTCTGAATCCACAACGGTTGATTTGGTTTTTTGGCTGGTGCAATGGCCGTTTAAAAAATTATTCGCCCATCGGATCGCGGTAGCGTTTGGGTTCATCCTTGCGAAACAGATTCGCCAAACCGAGGATGCCCAACAAACCCAAAGCACCCCAATGATTGTTGTCTTCCTTGCTTTCTTGAAAGGGAGTTCTGTCTAGAACAACTCCATTAGACTCAGTATTGTTCTGTGCCGGAGCTGATTCAGTTTGAGCTGAAGCAGGCATCGCTGAAGGGAGAACAGCCAAACTCAAAGCTATGATGGTAGCGGCGGCATTTTTAGATAGATCGGAAGGCTTGACTTTCATACTTGGTTTCCACATATTAGCAGTTACTTTCTAAGAATAATCAATTGGCTACAGCCGACGCATCAATCGATCGACAGAAACTAAATCCCGCATCTCCTCTTGCTTTCGAGATAGAACAAGCTCTATGCTAAGTTCAGATGCTTCTAAGCAGATTATCTAAAATAAAAAGTCGTAAACTATACCATGCTTCCCTTTATCCGAAAAGATTTAGCCGAACTTACCGCATACACTCCCCATCCGGGCGGCACATCAGGAGAACCAGCACACTCCGAAAGTGCGATCAATCGCCTCGATACCAATGAATGCCCCTACGACTTGCCAGAAGAATTAAAAAAAAAGCTAGCTTGGACTTACCAGCAGTTAATTGAGACAAATCGCTATCCCGACGGAGGCCACGCAGCGCTCAAAGAGGCGATCGCCCAATACGTCAATGAATCAATCACAATCCCCCCGCTAGGGGGGGTTACACTGCCAAAAACCGCGATTACAGCCGACAATATTTCTGTGGGCAACGGTTCCGACGAACTAATTAGATCCATCTTAATAGCTACTTGCTTGGGCGGCGCAGGCTCTATTTTCGTTGCGAATCCCACCTTTTCGATGTATGGAATAATCGCCCAAACCCTCGGCATTCCCGTTGTGAGTGTTCAGCGGAAAGAGGAAAATTTTGAAATAGATATCGAGGCTGCTAAAAGGGCGATCGCCCAAAATCAAAATCCCCCCGTGCGCGCCGTCTTTGTCGTTCATCCCAATTCGCCCACAGCCAATGCTTTGACAACCGATGAAATAGAATGGTTGTCAAGTTTACCGGAACAGATATTAGTAGTAATTGACGAAGCCTATTTTGAATTCAGCCAAAATACTTTAGCAGACCAATTGCACCAGCATCCAAATTGGATTATTTTACGCACATTTTCCAAAGCATTTCGACTGGCCTCAATGAGAGTCGGATATGCGATCGCCCATCCCGAACTCACAGCCACCTTAGAAAAAATCCGTCTCCCCTACAACCTTCCCAGTTTCTCGCAAACGGCAGCCGAGCTAGCCCTAGCGCAGCGGCAGTTATTGCTAGCAACCATTCCCGAAATTTTGTCAGAAAGAGCAAAATTAATTGCAGCGCTAACTCAGCATCAAAAATTGCAAGTTTGGCCGAGTGCGGCTAACTTCGTTTACCTGCGGGTGAAAGCTGGCGATGGCGAATCTCCTGAACAGGAACACAAACAAATCATGCAGCAGCTAAAAGATCGAGGTACTTTAATTCGGCATACTGGAGGAGGTTTGCGAATTACGGTGGGCAGTCCCGATGAAAATCAGCGAACAGTCGATCGAATAGGAGAAATTTTTGACAACTCATAATATTGGGTATCCAGTTTCTGCTTAACACCAAAATAACTTTGGAGAAGGTATATATGCTTCAAGCAAAGGTTTTACGGGTTGCTCGTCCAACGGATTGCCTCGATCGAGTTGTTCATTTCTACACAGAGGGTTTAGGGCTGCAAATCCTCGATCGTTTTGAAAACCATGAAGGTTTTGACGGAGTAATGGTTGGAATGCCAGGAGAAAGCCACCACTTTGAATTCATCCATCAACGGGGACATATTGTAGGTGGCGCTCCAACTCAAGACAATCTTATCGTCTTTTACCTTCCTAACCAACAAGAATGGCAGCAGGCTGTTGAGCGAATGAAAGCAAGTGGATTTGATCCTGTAAACTCCTACAATCCATACTGGGACAAAGATGGAGTTACATTTGAAGACCCAGATGGCTATCGAGTCGTTTTGCAGAATGCCGAGTGGAGCTTGTAGCAGCGCGATCGCAGCATAAGGTATCTACACCAATTTATAACTGATCATTTTCTTGTCGCGCCGCCCGAATAGTTTGGGGAAATACGCCTACTAAAAGTGCCAAAGCTTCATCGGGAATTTGTGCCACCGTTTCCGAATCCAAATATTGTTCAAACTGAGTTAAAACCATTTGTGCGCGTTCTAAAGCTGTAGGCTTTGCCGTTAACTGTTCCATTAACCGCACCCACTGCCGCCGAATTCCAAAAGCTTTCTGTATTTCTTCGGGAGATTGAGGGCAAACCAAACAAAAATCGCCCACGGGAATTACCTGCTGAGAGTCAACATCAAAAGCGCCGCCAACCGCAGCCCCAGGTCCGGCAAACTCCGCGTGGAAACGTTTAATCAAAATTAGACCGTTCCGGCGACGGCTATCTACCATCAACAGCTTGCCGCTGTTGATTTCTGCGAGAATATCAGAGGAGTGGGGGTGTTCTGTCAAATCTGTGCCAAGGTTTCGATGTCGCAAGTCCGGGCCAGCAGAAAGGCCGGCGCGGACAATATAATTAGAGGTAAGATTAGAGCTGGATGAAGTATCGATTTTTTTCTCATCCCGCTGCCGATCGAGATTATTCATTTAAAGTTATAAATTAATACTGTCACAAGGTGGTAGTTTGAGCGCGATCGAATATCAAATGCAGGTAGAACAAGCAGTAGACACCCTCAAAGCGGATCTCCCGACGCTGTTTGAGAAAGACATCTCCTACGACATCTACACAAAAGATGTTTATTTTCAAGACCCTGTTAACAAATTTAAAGGAAAAATCAACTATCGCATTATCTTTTGGACTCTGCGATTTCACGGCCAGCTATTCTTTAACGAGATTTACTTCGACCTGCACGACGTAGGTCAAACAGCCCATGATACTATTGTGGCAAATTGGACTGTTCGCGGGACACTGCGGGTTCCCTGGAAAGCTCGGATTTTTTTTAACGGCTACTCTACTTATAAATTGGATAAAGACGGCTTAATTTACGAACATATCGACACTTGGGACAGAGAGCCCGGAGAGATTTTAAAGCAGTTTTTCCGCAAGGGGGAGGAGGCGACCCAAGTATAAGCCCACAAGGTCGATCGCGCCGAGCCATCAGGGCCGGCAACCCAATTAACTTATAATGGCTAAAATAATCATCATCCCTCCGATCCATTTTCTGCTATTTGTAAATTGCTAAAATGATTGTCGCCTCTGATTCAATTTCTGCTATTTGCACTCCTGAAAAACATCATGGCTGATATTGTCGAGACTGCCACCAATGCCGGCTCTTTCAAAACCCTCGTGACTGTTATTGAAGCGGCTGGTTTGTTAGATTTATTGCAAAGTCCGGGCCCCTACACCGTCTTAGCACCAACTGATGAGGCATTTGCCAAAATTCCTACGAACACTATTACGTCTTGGCTGGAAGACATACCCAAGCTCAAGAAAATTCTGACTTATCACATTCTGTTTGGCGAGGTACTAACTGAGAACTTGCTTGAGTTAAGCTCTGCTGAAACAGTGGAAGGTTCTGTGGTAGGAATTGATACTTCTGACGGACTTAAAGTGAATGATGCTAAAGTTCTCACTTCCAATATTCTTGCCGACAATGGCGTCATCCATATCATTGATGCGGTGCTAATACCAGCATTGGTTGCAGCATAATCAAACTTGCGGCCTCTCTAAATTTAGTAGGGTGCTTATGGGCGCACCTTACATTTTAAACTAGAGAACTTACGCAAGTGTCACACTTAGTAAGGTGGGTCAGATCCCAGCCATCGCTCATCCCTCCATAACTCGGTCTGACGCACCCTACAAGTCGATTGGATCGTGACACTTACGTAATTGCTGAACTAATTATCAGAACCTAAAATCAATCCCGATCGCGCCGGCAGCATCAATTCTAAAAGGCGAGTTTCCCCGTCACCTTTCCAAACAAACTCGCCTTTACCGAACAGCAATTTATCGTGAGGAGATTTCAAACTAGCTGGCTCAAAGCTAATATTAGCTTCTTCGGTCGCGACATTGACAGCAACAACTATTTCCTCATCCCCCAAAATTCTGGCAAAAACGTAAACCGTTCCCTCAGCAAACAGAACTTGGTACGAACCAGTGCGGAGGGCAGCGTATTTGTGCCGCAAAGCTATCAACTGCTTGTGATAATCTAAAACATCAAGTTCCCAGCGAGCTTGTAAGGGGAAACCGCGGCGAGAATCGGGATCGAGAGCACCGGGCAAACCAACTTCATCGCCGTAGTAAATGCTAGGAGCTCCGGGAAAAGTTAACAGCAGCAAAGTTGCGAGTTCGACACTAGCTTTATCGCCTCCTGCAATTGTTAACAACCTCGCAGTATCGTGACTGGCCAACAAATTAAGTTGAGTTAGCTGTATGGGCCACGGGTACATTTCCAAAACCTGCTGAATTTTGTCGCCGTACTCTTTAGCAAAAAGCGGCGGATAGGGATGGTAAGCACGGCCTTCAATTTGAGTTAAATCAACCCTGTCCCCCGCTGCAAAAGCAATAGTCGGTGCAGCAAAAAGATAATTCATCACCCCGTCAAATTGAGTACCGTCGAGCCATTCTGTCGCATCTTCCCAAACTTCGCCCACAATGTAAGCTTCGGGATTAACTGCTTTAACTCGTTCTCGAAATTCTTGCCAAAATCCCGGAGTTTTAATTTCAAAAGGAACGTCCAGCCGCCAGCCATCAACGCCGAATTTAATCCAATATTCGGCGATTTCCATGATGTATTCTCGCACTTCTGGATTGTCATGATTGAATACAGGAAGGGCTCGATTCCCATCCCAACCGGCATAATTAGCAGGAAAATTGCCGTCGTAGGCAGATAGCGGCCAGCCTTCAATTTTAAACCAATCTACCCAAGGAGAATGCGGGCCGTTTTCGAGGATGTCGTGGAAGAAGAAAAAGCCGCGGCTGGCGTGGTTGAATACGCCGTCGAGGACAACTTTGATATTGCGATCGTGGGCGGCGTCTAGAAGCTCTTTAAAAGCCGGATTGCCACCCAACATCGGATCGACTTGATAGTAGTCGTGGGTGTGGTAGCGGTGATTGCTGGCCGACTGAAATATGGGGGTGAAATAAATTGCGTTAATGCCTAAGTCTTCCAAGTAGTCTAGCTCTTCCATCACGCCCCACAAGTCGCCGCCTTTGTAGCCTTGCAGGGTGGGGATTGCGTGCCATTCTTCCCACATGAAGTTTTGCAGCATGCGTTTGCGGGGCTGTTTGCTTTTGGCGAAGCGATCGGGGAATATTTGGTAGAATACCGCGTGTTTAACCCAGTCCGGCGTTTGAATTTGCATACACTTTTTCTAGATTTTACGGCTTAGGCTACAGTAGCAGATGTTTGTTGCGGATCTAGCTTTTGGTAGAGAATAGATCTTTTATCCCATTTGATCGATCGACAAATTGTAAAATATTACACAAATTTGCAGTCAATCTAAGATGGAAAACAGACTCTACCTAGCAATTTATCGTCCCGATGGGCGACGCTTCCTGAGTGCTGTGGAGTCGCACATACTCTGAATAACAGGAACGCCAGCAAAAAGAACCGGATCGCAAGCAGAACCATGTGAGGAAGGGCTCACACAGAGTGTCAGCGCCCGTGGTGGTGCGATCGACCTGCCTTGAAAAAGAACAACAGCACCATGAGCCTCGATCGAGAAATTGTGAAAACGGGGAATTTACCCAAAAAACTTGTTATTAACAGCCAAAACCCCGAACCTTATTCTTTCCTTAAACTGCCTTTATTTATTGAAAGGTATTTTAACTAACAACTCAAAACTTTTTTAAATATCCATTATGGATTGATGGGTATTTTAACTCACAACTCAAAACTCCTAACTCCAATCCAGGACGTACTCCAACTCTGATCAACCGGGTTTTTTAACTCTTATTGAGAGTTTGAAGAAGTATTTGGATTAAACAACCTGGTTTTTGTGTAAACGACTCAACTCCTAACTCAAAACTCAAAACTTCCTTGCTCCCCCCCCTTGTCAAGAAGCCCTCACCATCCGACACTGTACTTGGAGAGTTAATCGACCCTAGGGAGAAAGTTCCTTGAAAAAAGTTTTAGCCATCATCCTCGGTGGCGGTGTAGGCACCCGCCTTTACCCCCTAACCAAACTGCGAGCCAAACCCGCAGTTCCCCTCGCAGGCAAATATCGCCTCATCGATATTCCTGTCAGCAACTGCATAAACTCGGAAATAGTCAAAATCTACGTCCTCACCCAATTCAACTCGGCATCCCTCAACCGTCACATCTCTCGCACCTACCAGTTTTCCGGCTTCACCGAGGGATTTGTCGAGGTGCTCGCCGCCCAGCAAACTCAGGAAAACCCCAACTGGTTTCAAGGGACAGCCGATGCAGTTCGCCAATATCTCTCGCTGCTAGAACAGTGGGACGTTGATGAATACTTGATTCTTTCGGGCGATCACCTCTATCGCATGGACTACCAGAAGTTTGTGCAGAGACACCGCGAAACCAACGCGGATATCACCCTCTCGGTTTTGCCTATGGACGAGAAGCGGGCGTCGGATTTTGGTTTGATGAAAATCGACGACACCGGCCGCATTGTTTCTTTCAGCGAAAAGCCAAAAGGCGATGCGCTCAAACAAATGCAGGTGGATACTACTACACTGGGATTGACAGCGCAGCAGGCTCAGGAAAGTCCTTACATTGCTTCGATGGGGATTTACGTCTTCAAAAGAGAAGTTCTGATTAAACTCCTGAAAGAATCTCCAAACCAAACTGATTTTGGTAAAGAGATAATTCCGAATTCTGCAAAAGACCACAACGTTCAAGCTTATTTGTTTGACGATTATTGGGAAGATATCGGAACCATTGAGGCTTTTTACGATGCTAACTTGGCTCTGACAAAACAGCCTCAGCCGCCTTTCAGTTTCTACGATGAAAAGGCGCCAATTTACACTCGCCCGCGTTTCTTGCCGCCGACTAAGCTTTTAAATACTCACGTGACTGAATCGATTATTGCTGAAGGCTGCATTCTCAAAGAGTGCCGGATCGACCATTCTGTGTTGGGAGTTCGATCGCGCATTGAAGCTGGATGTACGATTCAAGACACCCTGGTCTTGGGTGCTGACTTCTACGAACCCGACGCAGAACGGCATTCGAGTTTGGACAACGGCGGCGTCGCCCTTGGTATCGGTGCAGATACTACAATTCGCCGCGCGATTGTGGATAAAAATGCTCGCATCGGCCGCAATGTTCAAATAATTAATAAAGACCGAGTGGAAGAAGCCAACCGCGAAAACCAAGGTTTTTACATCCGCAGTGGCATTATCGTAGTTCTGAAAAATGCCACGATTCCTGATGGAACTATCATTTAGTTATTAGTCATTAGTCATTAGTCGTCAGTCATTAGTTTTTTAAGTTAAAATCTGTTACCTGCTTTTCAAGTGACTGATGATAAATAATGAAATTAGTGACAGATAACCAATGACCGATGACTGATGACTGATGACGAAATTCATTCTTTTTTTTGTTGATTATTAATTCCCACCGCTAATGCGAGTTTGTCGAAATACTTGGCTTTATTCAAAGGCTCGCGCATTATTAATAAGCGACAGTCTCTGTTACTGTCTGCCGCGATACAGATATGTCCGCTCGCCTGCGTCTGGCGAATAGCTTCTGATTCTTGTATTTGCGCTGGTAGCACGACTGACAAATGCGCTGCCCGTTTCTGAGTACCACAGCACTCTCGGAACTATCTTTCCAATCGTCGCAGCAGCCACAAGGCCAACTTAGCAAATAATTCATAATGTTAGCACCCTAGTAGCGTTAAAAGCTTATCGCTCTACTATCCTATCTTAATGTTTTATAAAAATGTGTGATTTAGCTAACAGACAGCGGAGAAATTATGTTATATTACTTTGACTTAAATGTATTCAGAGGTTGTAAAAATAAAATTCTCTAGCAGGGGTGTGCGGTGAATAAAAAATATCTAGAAATTTTGTGTAAAAACGGCGCAATTTAGGGTATTATATAGTCACAATTCATAAACCAGATTTGACAGAACTTGCTGATGGAAACCTGCTAAGATTTGGATTGGGTGATCAAGCTCATATCGAGAAGTTCGTAGGCGTAAGCCGGGGCGTAGCCATCGCACCGCGCCCCGGAAAAAAAGACCAAAAAAAGATTGATCGTCCACGCCAGTCAACCCTCCTAGGCTCGCACCCGCAACAGCAGCAGCTTTCCCCCCTCACCTCAACGGGGCTGCAGCCTCCCGAAAGTCGTAAGCCTCATAACTGCCCAAAAGTATTCGCCGCAGGAGTTTCACCGTCTTAAAGCTCACAGGTATAGCAACGCCCTAGAGGGTAAGGACGTTCTTAATTGATGAAAGCTATTGTTTGTATTGTCGAATGCCAAAAGCATTTCTAGAGGCTGGTGCTTCAGCTCCCTTGGGCACGAGAGAGCTGAATGCTATAAAATCTTAAACAGCAGCGGAGTGCGGAAATTGCGATCGAATGCCAAGCAACAACCGAACTCGATCGAGTCCAAACCTTTGATAACCTATAATTTGAATGAGATGCCGCAGGCACTTCGGCTCCTGGCATTATACTAATGCGCCATCCTGCGGGTAATTTGGGATTTATTCTTTCTAACAACTAACAACTAACAAATAACAACTAATAAAGAGGGGATTGCTTAATGGCTGCAACAGATTTTAAAGACTATTACGCTATTTTGGGACTCAACAAAACTGCCAGTTCTGACGAAATTAAAAAAACTTTCCGCAAACTAGCCCGCAAATATCACCCGGACATGAATCCCGGCAACAAAGAAGCAGAAGCTCGTTTTAAAGAAGTAAACGAAGCTTACGAAGTGCTCTCAGACCCTGAAAAACGAAAAAAATACGATCAATACGGTCAATACTGGAAGCAAGCTGCCACAACTCCAGGCGGATGGCCCGGCGGGGGCAGTACGAATGTAGACTTTGGCGGGGTTGACTTCAGCGAGTACGGCAGTTTTGACGAATTTATCAATGCCTTGCTAGGTCGCGCAGGTAGTAGTCCGGGTAATGCCCGCAACGCCAAATGGAATTACAGTAACTACCGCACCACCAGCGGCGGGCCCACAGGTTTTGGCGGATTTGAAGATTTCGCGGGGTACGAAAACCGCAGCGCAGTCAGCTCTCTCGACACCGAGGTGGTGGTTTCCCTGACTTTGGGGGAAGCATTTCGCGGAACTTCTAAGCGAGTCGCCACGGGCGAAGTTTCGATTCCAGCAGGAGTGAAAACCGGCAGTAAAATCCGGATAAAAGGCAAAGGTCAAGTTGACCCGTACACGAAGCAGCAGGGAGATTTGTACCTAAAATTAGAAGTTTTGCCTCACGCTTTCTTCCAGTTTGAGGGAGAGAATTTGGTCTGCGAGGTGCCGATAACTCCTGACGAAGCGGTGTTGGGAGCTTCAATTGAAGTGCCGGCGCCTGAAGGTATGATCACTGTGAAATTTCCAGCCGGGATTCGTTCGGGTCAGTCTTTGCGGTTGCGAGGCAAAGGATGGCCGAAACCGAAGAAAAACGAGCGGACTGATTTGTTGGTCAAAATTGCGATCGTGCCACCGAAAGAAATTAGCAGTGTAGAACGCGAATGCTATGAAAAACTCAAAGCAAATCGCACTTTTAATCCTCGCAGTAATCTCAATCAGATGGTGCTTTGAAAAAGCGTGCATTTCTCGGACGCAAATAAGATTCTTTCTTCACTATTTCATCGGGACACAGCATTCTTGTGTCCCTAGTTTATGCAAGCGCGATCTCATTTGAAAAAAACCCTGTTAAGAAGTCAACTTTTCTTCGCCCGTAATTTGCACTTTCCAACCTTCTCAAGACTCTTCGCTAGCTCTTAGCTGAGTAGGTTGGCTACCTTGTTTGAGGTTGATGGTAATTTTTTTAGCCCCTTTGTTCTCCAGGTCTCGGATGTAGCCGGTCGATCTGTCAGAAGCTTCCTCTCTGCTGTCATAGGGCCCAAAGTAATAGGTACGCTTTGGTGAATCTGTATCAACTTCTACCCACCATTCGTCGCGTCGAGTAGTGCTAGCAGGTTGAGCTAGTAGCCAAAAAGCCGTGAAAAACATACCCAACATAGAGATTTCAAACATATTTACCTCTGGGAATACTTAAGTAGTTTTTACTCTTCTCAATTTATCAACGCCAGGGGATCGATCGGATCGTCCTCAGTGCTGATTTGACGCAGGTAATTTTTGAGAGTTAGTGCTGTCTAAAATCAGCATTTCGGTGGAGAAGAGTTTTAGGCTGGGTGGCTGTAAGTCACTGCTAGACATACAACGTCCGCAAGGCAAGGACTAGAAAAAGAGCCTTTTTATCTTATTGTTGAGATTTGAGTTAATTCAAAACTCAAAATCATTAAATCGCTACACTTTCTGAGACTTCCTCTTCGCAAATGGTCAGATGCGAAGGCTGACACCGTTTAATGCGGATGCTAAGCCTTTTGGCTCCCTCGCTTTCCAAGTCTTCTATGTAGCCTGGAGTATTGCTGGAAGCTTCTTTGTCGGTGTCAAAGGGGCCAAAATAGTAGGTACAGTGGGGCAAATCGGTGACAATTTCTACCCACCATTTCTCAGACCGGCGGTGGCCCGGCCCGGCAAACACGGACAAGACTGCGACGTAGATACAAAATAAATAAAACCCACATTCCGCACCCCAACTGGCACATAGGCAGATTGAGGGGGTAAAAGTGAATCATCCGAGACCATCATGAGT
>NZ_JAUBPI010000082.1:0-29883 GCF_036700645.1 Microcoleus sp. S36b_A4
TGTTGATGTTCTTGGAGTTCGCTGAGCTTGGCTTGTAGGGCTGCAATCTGGGCGTTAGTCGTTTCGATTGCTGTAGCAATTTGGTTGAATTTGGCGGCGAGTAATTGCATGGTTTTTCCTGTGGTGTGATGTGGCTGTAGTGGTTGCCGTGTATGGGTTTGTTTGAGGTGTCTTACCCTTATGTCTTACATACTAACAAGCTGTTAGACACTTGTCAAGCGTTTGTAAGACTAATTTGTTAGACATAAGCAGGGTGTATGACAAGTAAGTGTATGACAGATTCTGCTTATACGTCATACAAACGGCGACGGCTGTTATACAATGGTGTCATACACGTTTGATTGAGGTAAGACAATGGCGTCAACATCGTTAACTTTTCGCTGTCCAGATGAAGTGTTGGAGGCGATCGACAATCTAGGGAAAGAGCGTTATCCGTCGGCACATAATGATCACGGCTGCGATCGTTCTAAGACTTTGATGGACATTATGCGGGCGGGCATCGAGGCGCTAAATGATGGCTCGATCGTCTTACCCGCACCCGCAGCCACAGAAGCCAGACAGCAGCCGTTTGACGTAAGACAAGACTTGTTAGACAGCTTGGAACAGCGTATGACGAAAGTCAAAGCAGAATTAAAGGCTGAAATTTTGGGGGAGTCCGCAGCCTGACCGATCGCCCCAATGACGAACCGCTCAGGCAGCAACTCAAACAAACTCAAGAGCAACTAGAAGAAGTTACGCGCGATCGTCAGCAACTCCAAGCCGAACTCGCAGAACTGCAAAAACGGCTGGACACTACCGAACAGAATCCACCACCTGTGATCGAATTACCGGAGCCGGCCGACTTGCTCAATCAGTTGAAAGCCAAGAATCCAAAATCGAAGGCTGGCTTAAGTGATGCTGATGTGATGGTTGAGATAATTGAAGAGTTCTGGAAGACACATCCCAGGCTTTAGGAATTGATACCCCGGTTAATGCGGGGTTTTTTTTGGCTTGCCTGATCGCACCCAAACAAAAAAGCTCCCCGACCGAAAATGTCAGGGGAGCTTTTTACACGATGGGTAATTGGTAATATTGGTAATTGGCAATTGGCTTTCATCCTTTGCCCCAATTAATTGCAGTATAGCGGCTTCATCAGTTTGCGCTTTGTTTATTAGGATGTAAGCAAAAGAATGCGGTGAAACTCTTGCTAGTAAGGCTTTACAGCCTCAAGCTCTAGCTCAAACGTGATAAATAACTAGAAGAATACTTATCACGCTATTTAGACTTGAGTGAAGCAATTTCTCTCGTTGCCGAAAAGTTTGTGCTGGCTAACGGCTACCCCACAGTGCCAGATATCGGAAAAGTTCAGGGGGAGGGGGAATTTAAGAGATGAACACGGGACGGGGGAACAGGTCGAGAATCTCTGACTTGACTTTTCTAACTTTTTTGGTTACGGTTGCAAAGTGTGGGACACCAACCCCAACCACCCCCAACCACCCCTCTCTCCCTTGGGTGCAAAACCTTAATAATACCACCTTCTTCCATTCCTTAACGTTTTTTACGATACCTCACCGTCTTCGCTAAGTCCATCAATAAACCCCATATACTACCACCAACGACCGTGGCTAGTTGCACATCGTCTAGTTCCACCAGTTCTTCGCAAGCCGAAGCCATGTTGTCGCCGTTCACTTTTTCTTGGGACGCTTCGGGTTGGCGGGTTCCTTGGTTTAAAAACATTGGTTTTTTCCTCAAAAGTATTTTTTTTATTATAAAACATTATTGTAAATAAAATATAAAGATTCAATAAAAATAACACATCTTATTTTAAAGATTATATAAAGATTTTTTTTGTCACTATTTTTTATTTCGAGGGGTTGGGCTTTTTGGGAGCCAACCCCCCAACAAATTTACGCGCTTATTGCCCAGAAGTTTGTACCCGCTAACGGCCCGCGTGCTCGACCACTGGCCGACTTCACCAAAGTACATCGAGAGAGCTTGATTGAGCTGTTAGATCGGGATGATCCAATCGAGTTGGCATCTTACTCAACTTTCTCAGGTAAAATAAATATAAAATATCACACATTTGCTGCCGTGATAGCCGAATGTCGGATGCGGTGAGGTGACATTTGTTTACTGATACCAGCATTCTCGCTATGGCGGACAATAATCTTGCGGAGGCCGTGTCCCTGCCGTCTTGAATCATCCCCCCATTATGAAACGCCACTTATCTTTTGTGATACTACTAGGATCGCTATGTAATGTAAAAATGTAAGTTTTTCTCCAATGGATACCATTTACTGCCTTAAAGGAAATGAATCGCTGTTGTTGGAGGATCGACAAAATATCTGGATTATCAAGACTGGTATGGTAGCATTGTTTGCTGGTAAAGTCAAAAATAGTTTGGTTAGTAGTGATCGCCAATATTTGTTCGATGTGGGTGCGGGCGAAGCTTTATTTGGTGCAGTGCTGGGGGAAGAATGGGGGCTTTTGGTCGTAGCGATCGAACCCACAAAACTATACCAAATTAACATAACAGATTTGGTAGCGCAGGTAACAGTTGATGAAGAAAGGGCAATTGGGTTAGTGAATGGTTGGGTAAACCGTTTAAAGAAGACATTCAGCCAGGAATACACAGCGGCGTTCGCTTCCCAGAACTTATCCTTCATAAATTCCGAGAGTGCTGCTTCATTGCCAAACATTTTAGCCGATTTACATACCGATTTATTCAATTATGTGAAGGGGCAGCAGTTGCAGAAAACAGAGGCGACTTTTCGGCAACTTCATGAAAGAGAAGAACTCAATCTAATCGTAATCAATTCTGCTCTTTCTAAGTTAGCGGGTGTAGTAAAACCGCAGCAAGAAACGGTATCCTTCCAGCAAGGAATTCCTTTGTTAATTGCGGCGGGTGCAGTGGGAAAAGCTATGGGAATAACGATTAGTCCTCCGACGCAGTTGGAGGAACTCAAATCTGTAAAAGATTCGGTGGAGGCTATAGCGCGTTCCTCCCAATTTCGGATTCGGATCGTGGTGTTGGAGGATGGCTGGTGGCGAAGAGAATATGGCCCTGCTTTAGCTTACACCATTGCAGGGCATCCGGTGGCTTTGTTAGTTGTTGGTAACGGTTACGTTTTGTTCGATGGAGTAACTCAAACTCGGACGAGGATGAATGAGACGGTGGCTGCGACTTTGGCACCGGACGCTTACCAGTTTTACCGACCGTTACCTAGTGTTATTAATAATGTCTTGTCCTTGTTAAAGTTTGGCTTCAAGGGCTATGAAAAAGACATCGCCAGCATTATGGTGGTGGGAATTATTGGTACCCTGCTGGGGATGGTGGTACCGCAGGCGACGGGAATTTTGATAGATAGTGCGATTCCAGATGGCGATCGCCATTTATTATGGCAATTAGCGCTGGCATTGTTGGCGCTGGGTTTCGGAAGTTCCGCGTTTGCGATGTCTCAAGGGATTATAGCGCTGCGAGTGGAGAACAGCGTTGATAGTTCGTTGCAAATGGCGGTATGGGATAAACTCCTGGGATTGAGTCCGGCTTTTTTTCGGGAATATGCTTCCGGCGACTTGCTCAACCGCACCTTGTCGGTGAACCAAATTCGTAAGATACTGTCGGGGGGAACGCTACGCACTTTGATGAGTGGAGTGTTCGGTTTGCTGAATTTGGTGCTGATGTTTGTTTACAGTTGGCGACTCGCTTTGGTGGGGGTGGGGATAGCTTTGCTGACAACCGCAGTCACCTTTGTGGTTGATTTTTTGGTAATCCGCAATTTGCGACGGCTGCAAGAATTGGATGGCGAGATTAGCGGGTTGGTGGTACAACTCATTAATGGGGTGGCTAAGCTGCGGCTGGCGCAGGCCGAAGACAGGGCGTTTGCAGCTTGGGCCCAAAAGTACGGTGATCGCATGAAGTTGGAAGCTGGTTTGCAACGCCTTCAAGATGGAATGGATGTGTTCAACGAGTCGCTGTCCTTGGTGAGTTCGGCAGTTTTGTATTGGTTTGCCGTAGTGTCGATTCAGATGGCGCAAGCTAATGACGGTAGCGGGTTGACGATAGGTACGTTTTTGGCTTTTAATGCCGCCTTGGGGATTTTTAGCGGCGCTGTAAGTAGTATTAGCAGTACCGTGACTGATATTTTGGGAATTGTGCCGCTGTGGGAAAGAGCGAAACCGATTTTGCAAACGAAACCCGAGTACGAACCTCATAGAGTAAATCCGGGTCAGTTGCAGAGTGGGGTGGTTTTGGAGCGCGTGACTTTTCGCTATCGGGATGAGGGATTGCCTGTACTTGATGATATAACCCTTTGTGCCCAACCTGGTGAATTTGTGGCGATCGTCGGCCCGTCGGGAAGTGGGAAGTCAACGATTGTCCGCTTGTTGTTGGGATTTGAAACGCCTAATTCCGGAAGGGTTTATTACGATGGCAAAGATTTGGCTTCTTTAGATTTGGTGGCGGTGCGAAGGCAGTTGGGGGTAGTGCTGCAAACTGGTCGGATTGGTTCGGGTTCGATTTATGAGAATATCACGGCTGGGGCGTTGGTGTCGCACGAAAAAGCTTGGGAAGCTGCACGGATGGCGGGTTTTGCTGAAGATATTGAGCAAATGCCGATGAAGATGCACACGGTTATTAGTGAGGGGGGAACGAATCTTTCCGGGGGGCAAAAGCAGCGGTTGTTGATTGCCAGGGCCCTGGTGAATCAGCCCAAAATTATTGTGATGGATGAGGCGACGAGTTCGTTGGATAACCGCACGCAAGGGATTGTTGTTGAAAGTTTGGATAAGTTGAAGGCGACGAGGATTGTCATTGCCCACCGATTGAGTACGATTCGCCATGCGGATCGGATTTATGTTGTTGAAGCCGGGCGGGTGGTGCAGGTGGGGACGTTTGAGGAGTTGGTGCAGCAAGAGGGTTTATTTGCACAATTGGTGGCGAGACAAATGGAGTGAAGAAGGCAGAAGGCAGAAGAGAGGGGGAGAGGATGTAACGAGTTTTGATATGGGATCGAAATATGCAATTTAAATGCACAACAACTTACCACCCGAGTCAGATGTTAATGCTAGGTAATATTGAACCTGATCGGTAAAACGATCAGCCCAGTGTCAGCCACGGTTATAGTGAACGTGTCCAACAAATGCCTCACGGCAATTTACCCATGTAGACTTAAGACTCTATCCCTAGACGCCGGACTTCTCTAAAAAGTCGGGACTCTAAAAATCATTCTTCGCTGCGAAGCAAACGCACATAACTGCCCCCTTGGGCCCACAACTGCTCGTGAGTTCCCCGCTGTACAACCAAACCCTGCTCCAGTACAATAATTTCATCGCAATCCCGAATCGTACTGAGTCGGTGAGCAATCACAACACAAGAACAACCGCGCCGTCGCAAATTCCGGTCTATAATCAACTCTGTTTGAGCATCCAGGGAACTGGTTGCCTCATCCAACACCAACACCGCCGGATTTCTCACCATTGCGCGGGCAATTTCCAATCGCTGGCGCTGTCCCCCACTCAAATTCATTCCCCCTTCAATCAGCTTCGCCTCGTATCCTCCGGGCAATGATAGAATCGTGTCGTGAATCGCTGCATCCTGACAAGCCTTTACCAAATCCGCTGGCGCTACAGTCGAATCCCACAAAGTGAGATTTTCCCGCACAGTTCCACCAAACAGAAAGATATCCTGTTCGACCATTGCCAAAGAAGAAGTTAAAACAGAACGCGAAATCTGTTTTCTGGGTGTACCATCAAACAAAATCTCTCCCGACCAAGGTTGGTAAAGACCGCAAATTAGCTTAGCAATGGTAGACTTACCAGAACCGCTAGTCCCCACAACGGCTACTCGTTGACCGGGCTTCAAACTCAAGCTAAAATCTTCAATCAACGGCTTTTCCACTCGACTGTAACCAAAAGTAATATTCTGCAACTCCACATAACCTTGTAAGCCAAAGGTGATTGGTGATTGCTGAAGAGAAAAAGTTTTTCCCCCTTCCCCCTTGGACTCTTCTGGCCCTGTTTCCACCTCTGGGTCCACTGAATTTTGCAATACATCATCGAGTCGGTTCAAATCCGCTTCCACATCTTGCAACAAACTGCCAAAATTAATTAAACTGTCGATCGGTTCCAAAAAACCAGCCATTAAACTCTGGTAAGCAACCAGCATCCCCACACTCAGCGTCCCGTCCATCACTTTCAAGCCGCCGACTATTAATATAGAAGCTGTCATCAGCGCCGACAGCAGCGTGGGTAAGATTGTCAAAACTTGAGATTGTAAAGCTAAATCCTGTTGTGCGTTCAGCGCTTTGGCATAGTAGCCAGCGAACTTGGCAAATGAGTCGGATTCCAGACCAGAAGCTTTTAGTGTTTCGATCGTTTGAATGCCTGCGATCGCCACCCCATTCACCTTACCATACTCCTGCGCGAGCTTGAGATTCGCATCCACCCGCGTCCGCAACATCAACTGTAGGGCGAAGAAATTAATCGAGGCAAAAACAAGGGCTATCCCAGTCAGGAGGCGATCGTACTGTAGCATAATTAAAAAGTAAAAAACCATCATCACCGTGTCGATGATAGTTTTACCCAAAGTACCCGAAAGTATCCCCGCAACCTTGTCATTCAGCGACACCCGACTGCTAATTTCACCCGCAAAGCGCTGTGCGTAAAACCCAACTGGCAAACGCAAAATGTGCCAAACAAACTGGCCCGACATCGTTACCGACAGCTTCAACATCAAATTCCGCAGGTAGGTAAGTCGCAGGGAAGCGAGAATACCCCTAAGTACCGCCGTGAGAACCATTCCCAGCACCAAAGGCTGTATCCAATCTTGGCGTTGGGAAACCAAAATTTCATCCACGAAGACTTGGGAAAAAGCAGACACCGCCAAGCGAGGAACGGTGAGCAAAAACCCCGCGAACAGGCAGAATAAAATGGTACCCCAAGAGTACCGCAACCGCGACACTAAAGCCGCGAGAGTGTTCCTTTTTTTACCGCCCTTTTGAAAAGAAGGGCCAGGTTCCATTACCAGGATAACCCCAGTGTAAGCGCGATCGAACTCTTCGAGGGAAACCGTTCGCTGTCCCGTAGCGGGGTCATTGAGATAAACGCACTTTTTCCCGAACCCCTCTACTACCACAAAGTGGTTAAAATTCCAAAATACAATGTAGGGTGAGGGAATGGTTTTCAGTTTTTCCAACGGCGCTCTAAACCCTTTGGCATTTAAACCATAGTTCCGCGCTGCTTTAACCAGATAAAAAGCACTAGAACCATCTCGCGACACGCCGCACTCGCGCCGCAGTTCCGCTAGCGGGACAATGCGCGAGTAATATCCTAGAATAATGCCCAAAGCAGCAGCACCGCATTCTACAACCTCCATTTGCAAAAGCGTGGGAGTGGGAACGCGACGGGGTAGAAGTCGGCGCAGAATACTCGAAATCATCGCTGTCTTTTGTTAAATTTCAATACACACCAGTCCAAGAGCGAAACAGAGGAATAATATAAGAAATCGGAGCCACTTCTCCTACTTTGACCCGAACTAATGTAGTAGTACCTGATGAAACTTTTAACTCAGGCCCCTTGGAAGAAGACCAATTATAACCACTTTTTGTAGTTGCATCTTCTTGCAATTGAACAAAAACTTGCACTCGGGCACCATTCTCACCAGCCAGACTTTTCGCTAACTCTTCATTGCCCACAACTGCGGCAATTTCCTGAGTTGTCACCGGAAAAGGAGAAACATTCGTTACTACCCCAACAATACCACCGTAGCGCTCACGCTTGACAACGCTGGGGGTAACTTGTACATTCATACCTTGTTTAATTTGTTTACCATCTTTATCCGCAAAATAAACAATACTTTCCAGTTTGACATGAGAATCTTCAGCTTCAATTATTCCCAGACGGGTGCCAGCGCCAACAATTTGACCCGGCATAACGCTGGTGTCTAAAACATACCCATCATGTTTGCTGATAACTTGACTTGACTGGGCCAATTGCACTTCTAATTGAGAAATCTTGTCTTTAATTTCTTGGGTTTGATTGGTTTTGTCAAGAGATTTTTCTACGTCTTGTTGAACCTGTTGGGCTTTTTGGGCTTCGATTTCCTTAATTTTGGTTTGGAATTCGTCAATTCTATTTTGAGCTTGTAGGTATTCGCGCTTGGCATTAGTTTTTTGGATTAGGATTTCTTGTAAGTTGGTTTTAAATTCGTCAATTCTATTTAAGTTTTGCTGGTATTCTCGTTCTGTATTGGTAACTTGAACATCAATTTCTTTAATAGCATTTTTGAACTCATCAACTTTATTGAGATTTTGGAGATATTCCCGTTCGGTATTGGTTTTCTGAACATCAAGTTCCTTAAGTTGCGTGTCGATATCCGACACTTGCGTCTGCGCGTTCAACAATTCCTGTTCCGACTGCAACAGCACATCCTGACTGACGATTTTTTCTTCAAACAAACCACGACGAGTTTCTACGCGCTGTTGCAAAGTTTTTAGCAACGCGCTAATTTGTTGCTTTCGCTCAAGAAGACTTTCGCGTTTTTCTGCGAGTGCTGCGAGAGTTTGTTGCCGCAGCACTGGCGTAACTTGCTCTCGGCGCACACTTTCCTCCAGACTTTTACGCTTTTGTGCAAGTGCGGTGAGAGTTTGTTGGCGCAGCACTGGCGTAACTTGCTCTCGGCGCACACTTTCTTCCAGACGTAAGCGTTTTTGCTCTAGTGCTTGGAGGGTTTCTTCTCGCAGCATTGGTGCGAGTGACTCGCGACGCAAACTTTCTTCTAAGTCTTTCTGCTGTTGCTGAAGCGTTATCAATTGTAGCGCTATCTGCTGCTTTCGCAGAGCTAAGGTACTTTGATTCTGTTGTTGCAGTTGGGCTAACTTGGCTTTCTGTAACTCTAGTTCTTTTTGAAGTTGAGACTGATCGACTGTAGCGAGTACCTGCCCTTGCTTAACTCTATCTCCCGCCTTAACATTTATGTTTAATATTTGACCTTCCTTAGGCGCTTGGAATTGTACCACATGACGCGGACGAATCAATACGCCAGCACCCGTAACGGTGAGAGGAATGCGCCCAACTACACTCCAAACCCCAGCCCCAACAATTAAACAGCCCATCGAAACCAAAGGTAACCAAGTTTGGGGGCTGACTACCCGCATTAGTTTGTCGAGTTGTTCGGGTGAAGAAAGGCGCTCAAGCGCTTCTTCACGGAAGAGTTTGTTGCCTGGAGGCATACATTTTTTTGTTTTTGCTTAGCTAGTGATGTTTTCTATAGTAAGCTTTAAAGTTTCATTATACTTACCTATTGGTTTCATCCCAAAAGCCCTAATTTACGATGGCATGGGGGTAAAAATGCGCCCCGCCAAAAAATGGACGGGACTGTGGTGTCTAAGCGGCTCTGTTTTTTAGTATGTCAAGTTGCGCCAAAACTGCAACTTGATTTTCGGCCTCAAGCACAATCGCTCCATCGCTGGCGAACCTGCAATTTCGAGTTCAAGGCGATCTTCGTTCCAGGCAGGCACATCAGATACTATGCGTTGGCCAGCGATTCGCTAGGGCATTAGTTTTGTGGTAAGCCTGGTGCTTTGTCTTACGTCATTGTATTACAACTTAACGAATTGTAGGACGGCTTTTCAGAGGTTGTAAGACTAGATTGTCAGACATAAGTAAGACTCATGTCCAGCAAGTGTAGGACGGTGGGAAGTTATGCGTCTTACACTTTTAGCATGAGTAATTTGCTAGTTAGCAGCGCGGTTTCTATCCGGGTGGGTCGAGGTTATTCATTTTTCTAGGTTCGGTGTAGTGTTTGGCGTGTAAGTTTGTCTTACGCTTAGGTTTTACATAATGGTGGCAGTGTATAAGACAATTGTTAGACATAAAGGTGTGTATGACAAACAAGCGTATGACAATTTTGGCTTATCTGTCCTACAAACAGCAACTGATGTTATACAATAATGTCATACATATATGACTGAGGTAAGACAATGGCGTCAACATCTTTAACTTTTCGCTGTCCAGATGAAGTGCTAGCAGCGATCGACAATCTAGGCAAAGAGCGTTATCCGGCGGCTAATACTAAACACGGGTGCGATCGCTCTAAGACTTTAATCGACATTATGCGGGCGGGCATCGAGGCGCTAAATGATGGCTCTGTTGTCTTGCCCGCACCGGAAGAAGTCAGACAGCCGTCAGACGTAAGACAAAATTTGTCAGACAGCGTGTTAGAAGCGCGTATTACAGAAATTGTCCAACGTCAGACTGAACCATTGCGCGCAGCGCTAAAGGCAGAATTAAAGGCTGAACTGTTGGGGGAGTCCGCGGCCTGACCGATCGTACCCATGACGAACCGTTCAGGCAGCAATTAGGCTCCATGCCGACAGAGAATCAGCAGGACTACGATCAGCTTTTAGAATCGAGTTCTACGACGATCGACAACCAGCGCAAGGTGGTAGCACTATTACAATCCCGCCAAGGAGAAGAACGTGAAGAACGGGAGAAGGTTGAAGCGCAAGTCGCAGAACTGAAACAAAATCCAGCACCAGCGATCAAGCTACCGGAGCCAGCCGACCTGCTCAATCGGTTGAAGGCTGATCGCAAAAAATCTACCGCATCGCTCTCCGATATTGAGAAAATTTTAGAAATTATTGAGGAAGACGGCAATGAATGATGAACCGATTGAATGCCCGAACTGTGGTAGCACCGAGCTGACCGTGGTTTCCGTAAGCCACCGTGAAACCTTGGAGGAATTTACCAATTATCGGTGCGCGGCCTGTAATCACACTTTTGAGAATATCACCGACCTCGAAGGAGAGGAGCGGGAAGAGATGCGAAACTATGCTGAAATGCAGCGGTTCGAGCGGGGAGAATAGAAGAGTCCCCCCAAAACAAAAACCCCCGGCGCAAGGTCGGGGGGCGTTTCTATGAAGGGTAATTAGTAATTGGTAATTGGCAATAGGTTGCCCCAATGAGTGCAGTATAGCGGCTTTGGATTTTTGGCGATCGGTACAATAAGCTTGTCGTTTAGTTGCAGCGGCGACACATTCCAAAAAAGAAGCCCCCGGAGATTCCCGGAGGCTTCTTTTTTATTCGAGCTAATGTCTGTTTGTTTCAATCAAATCACCGATAACACAGTCCGGCTCGGTTCATCTGGGACAAGGTAGCGCTCGGTTATGTTGGCAATGTTCAGCGATCGATGTTCAGTGGTTTAGCTCTTGCAGAATTCGATTAAAGCTTCACACTCGATTCTTGACCGAAACCAGTTCATCGGCTTGATGGTGAATTTTTCATCATTGCAGGACGAAGAGATGAAACCTTCATCCTCAAAACAGCCACCTACTTCGTACAGGCTTGTTAATTCGCTTAGCAATTCTTGCTTGTACTCCTCTGGTGCTTTTTCTAGGTTTGCCCCCCACATTTTCGTACAGACATCGTAAAAGCTTTTATCTCCTATCATCTTTTTTTCTCCTATTAGTTGTTAGTTCGTTTCAGTCAAATTGTCTGTAACACCGTAGCGCTCGGTTGTGTTGGCAATGTTCAGCGATCGATGTTCAGCGGCTCGAAAGGGCAAACCATGCAAGTGAGGAGGAATGGCGTTTCTGATTCTAGTCGATTAATTTCTTCCCCAGAGCAAGTCTCATAAAAAACTGAATCTATCGCCTGCAAATATTCGTGTGGGGTTTCTCTGCCACAGTCCCCGCAATGATAATATCCCTCTGGCAATTCATTATCTTCCATTGATTTATGCTCCTTTGATGAATGTCATCTGTTCGGGTGTTAGCTGCTGAATTTGCTGCGGTGGCTGCCAGCGAGGGCCCCAGTTCTGGCGAAGTTTGTAAAGTGCGATCGGACGAAAGTAAGAGTTCGGCAGCGCTAACCCAAACACCAATACCCGATTCCTGATTGGTGTAATAAGTCTTGAACTGTTCGCGCGATACTTTTGCCAGTTGCCCTTGCTGAGATTCTTGCCACAGTCGATCGACAGTCAGAGATTCGCGTTTTATAACCTTGACTGTGCCGATCGCTTCACCTACTGGCAAGGTTGAATAAATTACAATGCTATCGCCCGCTTTTAGAGAGGTTCCAAAGTTGCCTTTTCTCAATTCAATTGTTTTTGGATTGCAGTCGAGGAAGAACGCATCAGCCCACGTCGGGCGGACAGAGATTAAGTAAGTGCTGCTGGGTTTATTCATCTTCATCCTCATTCCGTCTCAACGCCTCCCTTAACGCTTCTTGCATTCGCTACAGCTAAGTCAATGCTTTCGCTGGCAATATCTATCAATTTCTGTTCTGGTTCTTCCAGCCACGACGTATCTGTAAATGGATTGCAGATGTGCGCTTCGGCTCTGAGTTTGGCAGCTTGCAAGAAGGCGATGCAGGTAGCTAATTCATCAGGAATTGGTGGATTGCCGGAATGTTCGTACTGCTTCATGGTTGGCATCGTTTTGCTCTCCTTAGTTGTAGTCGTGGTTGTTCAAGTCATCAGAGAGGATGATGTCACCGCGCCTGACTAACTCTGCAAAAATGGCATCGTAAATTGCATCAAGCAATTAGCCGGGAATCACCCTTAATAACTTACTAAGCATTGTTATTACCCCTTTCGTTTTGTAGGAACTCTTGAATTTTTGGCAACTGTGCAATCTCTCCATCATCGTAATTTTGAATTAGCCACTTCAAGAGGCTTTTTCCGTGGCGTGAATAGCTGCGTGTTGGATGACCGTTTTTTTCACCACACTTTAAAACTGACTTGATAATTGTGCGGATATTTGCGCCCGATAAAGCAGCCTCGGACACGGACACAAATAATTGCTCAGGAGCCAGGTTAGGGAACATCTGACCAAACCGTCGGACAGTCCACACGAAGCCGGACACTTCGCCGGACAGCTTGTCTGACAACGGTTCTGGCTGTCCGTTGTCATAGTCGGACACTTCCTCTTGGGAATCCTCTGGGGAATCCTCTGTCGGACTATCGGACGGCTTTTTATCGCCCAAATTAAACTCTAAATCGTAAGTTCGTTGCCAGTATTCAGAATCAGATAGCTGGGGTTTTTTATTGGTTTCGACAGTCGTTATTCCTGCCTCTTGTTGAATTAAATACTGTCTGAATTTCTCGATATCAAAATCCAGTTTTTCGTCTATTTCTTCTGGCGTAAGTTTGATAATAGACTTCTCGATACAAGGCAGCAAGCCGACGTTCCCACCCCCCAGAGTCGTGAAGAAAACTGGAATTTGTTTGGCTTTAGATTCCGCCATTAACTCGTTAAGCTGTGCTAAAAGCGTCTGGCGTTGAGCATTGTCAGAGACGATGTACTGGTTCTTAATCGCCAGCTCCACCAGCAGATAATCACCCTTAGTTTTGCCGTCCTCCGTCTTCACTAACAACCCTTGAGCGACAATCGCCATGTTTGCCCGCAAGTTCGCATCTCCCACCAATCCAAGCGCTTCAAGGTTTAAGGATTGAGCCAACACTAGAAGGCAAACATTGTAATCTCGACCGACTGTAATAATGTCGAGCAACATTAATTCAATCTTTGCCCAAAGTGCTTTGTGAGCCTTCCGAAGCGTCAAGACAATTGATGACCAATCCTCTAAAATCAACCGTAGCGGGGGCAAGTGTTTGCGGTCAGCTTCAGATATGTTGTCAAGTCTGGCTAAGAAATTCTTGTGGAAATTCTCAATTAATTTGTAAGCTTTTGTCGGGTCTATTGAATTGAAAATGGTTAGTTTCCCTGCTTCCCGCAGCCCGCAGAAACTATCATTTTTCCGTCCAAGAATCCACACCGATGCAGCCTGTCTTTTGCTTCGTGCTTGGCTGTACACAGAATCTAACCATGCCGATAAAGTGTGGCTTTTGCCAGCGCCCGTAGAACCTGTTAAAAGCATTGACTTATCCGAGTAAGCTAAATCCTCTAATAGTTGCTCTCCGGGGGTTTTACGTGACTGAATTGCTAGCGCTGAATCAGACTCTACTTTGTCGCTAGGGTTGTTGATGCTGTCCAGCGTTTGCGTCCCCGTCAACTGGAACTGGAAAGGAGTCTTTTGGTTTCGCAAGAAGGCGATATATTCTTGCTTTTTGTCCTCAGACAATCCCGCAGTTTCTGCCTCAAAAATGGCTTCCTCAGCCTCCAGTTGAGCAATTCTGATATCGGCTTCACCCAAAACCTCACACTGCTTGATAACCACGGCGCAATCGTTCGCGACAGCTTCCACGTCTCCCTCCGCTTGGACTTCTTTAATCCTCATTGCCCGGTAATCTTCCAGCAGTTCGCTACGAGCATTCAGTTGACCTTTTGCCAAGTCGCGTTTCTCTGCAATAGCCTCGTAATTTGCAAGCTGGCGCTCGGAATTCTGCAAGCTTCGGAACCCGATACCTGCGACCCAAAAACTGCCTCCAGCAAGCGCCATCCACAGTGCTTTATGTGGATTTGTAGCGGGAATTCTTTTATGAAAAACCACGTTGGGATTTGCCTTCCACCGCTCCGCATAATACTCGGTCATGATGTAGGGTTTGCCTGCCTTGTCAACGCACTGCAAGGCTTGTTTATTGCGGATGCAGAGTTGCACCCTATTGCTTGCCGTCCCCTGGATTGCGGTTATCCCGCTATACACTCCCAATATCAGTGCCAGGGCAACTGCTGACAATTTACCTGCAATTGGGAGTCTTTCAAAAGTCAGAAGCAGTGCGCGGTTTGACTTAAGTAATTGAGCGTGTTTTTCGGTTAATGGTGTCATTACTTGCTTCCCCCTTTGGCTTTGAACATTAGGCAGAAAACGATGATGACAAGCGCAATTGAAGGCAAGTAATCAAAGCTATTAGAGACAAGTTTTCTTACTGTCTGAATTTCTTTAATTCCTGTTTCTAGGCGTGGTTCTACCTCCCCTACTTGCTGCGATTCAGATAGCGGTTCGGCAAGGCTAGCAAGCATACCGATACTCACCCCAGCACCAACAATTGCAGTAGGCAAGCGATGCTTTGATTGCCCGGTAATTTTGGCTGCTAAATAAATCTGGTAGATACCAATTGCAACTACCGAACCGCCCGCGACTTGCATTGAATGGAAAGCGAAAACCACTGCCGAACCTAAGACTGTGGGTGCTACTACTTCACAGAGGTTGGCAGCGTCTCGGTATTGGCGTTCGGCGTTGGTTTCCTCTGGTTGCGGTTGATCAATTGTTGGTGCTGCTGTAGCTTGATATTGCTGGTGCTGCTGGTTTTGTTGCTGTCCCCCTCCCGCAAAAGAGAGGGGACTTGACCCGATGAATTCGTGCATAAGTCAGTCCCCTCTCTTTTAACGGTTGTTGAAGTTCATTACGTTCGCAAACCAGCCCCCAAACCCTCTAGCTGTACCAGTTGCCGACACGCTGGCGCTGTTGTTACTAGTAGATCCAATAGTCACTGGCACTTTCTCCTGAATCCCTTTGTCCGAGCCGACTGTTGCGCGACTGAGCAGCTTCTGTCGCCTTTCCCTAAGAGATTCTTGAATTGTTTGCCTCTTCTCTGCAACCTCACCCCGATTTGCGAGGGAGGCCATCTTGTTTTCATGTCGCCACAGCTCGGCCTGTAAATCCCCTGTGAGCTCGGAAGCAATTTCGGCTAAGCCGTGCTGACGCTTGGTTTCAATCTTCAGCATTGCTGCACGGTCTTTGGCATCTAATTGCTCCATCTCGGAGCCGAATTCTGCATTGAGCTTGCGGATTTTCGCAATTGCATTCCCAACTTTAGAGCCAAATTTCTTCCGAAGTTCCGTCCAAGTAACCTGACCGTCGGCAATCTTTGCCAGTGCCTCCAGATAGGTTTCAGCGTTGTCCAAAAACGGTTCCAGAACTAGAGCGAGTTGTTCGGCGTTGGAAGCTTTATCTGCCATCGCCTCCAACTTATTAACATCGCTCAAGTAAGAGAGGATGTCCGCTTCTGTGTCAGCCCAATCTCCCGCCTTCTCATCAATGTATGGGCTGTGTCCCGCTGCGGGGTTGCGTATCGCTATGCTACTGCTGTCGTTGCGTCCAAAATCCATAGTACAATCTCCTTAGATAGAACTCTCCCAGCGCAAGCTAGGAGAGGTTTACAAAGCCAGCCGCCTACTTTTCGACGGGTGACGGCTGGCTGAAATTGTTGCTGTTGTTGTTGTTAATCGTGACGTTGCCGTGAATGATTGTCGGCTCCGGGACTCGTTTTGCTCCAGACTGATAGCCTGTGTCGTAGCCGACCGCAAAGACAAGAGCGTTGGTCAATAACGCACCGCCAATCATCAGCCGTGTCACGTTTTTGTCGAAGTCTTTGTCATCATCAAGCATCGCCTAAACCTCCTCAGATTTCACGTCAATTGCATCGCCATCTTTAGATAAGTCCTGGCGTGTTGGAGTCGGCTTGTGATTGATAACCGTGCCAGCGATAAAATCACCCTCGATTTTCTCAACGTAATTTCCGCCGTTAGTATTGATAACCCGTTTTCCAGGTTTGCCGTCTTCAAACACCACACCGTTAATAATCCGTACCATTTTTAATCCCTCAAACTACTAATTTGACCAACTACTGCAATCGCTACAGCATCCGCTACACCTTCATCTCGCAACTGTAATGCAGCAGCCTGTATAGCTTCCTGTGGGCGGTTTCCCACAACATTAAAGGTTCTCGTTGTGTTGCATTCCCGGCTGACTTTCACTTTAAAAAAAGCCATTATTCTACTCCCCCTAACTGCATAGCCCGCAATTGCGCTAATACTTCGTTTTGTGCCTTCTGTTCAGCTTGAAATATTGCCAAGCCTTGTGCTGCGCCCCGGTTCTGTGCTGCGTTGATTCTGGCTTTGTTTAAGTCAGAATCACGTTTTTGTGCCGCTTCATTCTCTGAGGCAATTTGAGCCAGAACTTGCATAACCGACTGATTCAAGGATGCCGAGGTAGTTGCAGCATTTTGACCAAGTTGAGTGATGCGTTGATCCAATGCTGGGGTGTATTCGTTGATTGTCAATGCTCCGGCTGGGGTCGCAGAAGGTGCGGTCGGTGTGGCTTCTACCAGCTTTCGCAGTTCGCTAAGTTTTCCTGCATTCAATAGTTTGCAAGCTTTCAGGGCAAGCTCAGAGTATTGGGTTGCTCGTGCAGCGCCACGGCGAAGGGTTGCAATATCCAGCCCGTAGATGCTCTGAAGCTTGGAAATCGATTGCTGCAATCCGGCTTTGCTCAGTTTCAGCAGCCCTTGAATTTGCACCGCAGAGTACCAGGTTTCCTCGTCTTCTGGCTCAGGATTATCGATTTGCTCGACTTCAACGTCAATTACAGCAAGGCTTTCTGGTTTCATAGTTTAGTCTGTCTCAGAAACGATATTTATCGATAAAAACGATTTCTATCGATATGTGTGTTAGTGTATCAGTGCATCGGTACATTAGTCAACTAATGCTTTTTGGCTCTTGTTCTCGAATAAATTGATGGCTTTATGCCTTAATGCCTTGTTGCTCAAATAAACTGGTGGATATGTCCATCAGCAAAAGGGGTAATGTGGCAAAAGGAGAGATGTCAATTCGGGTCTATCTGTTGCCCGAATTAAAAGACAAATTTAAAACAGCTTGCTTTCTTAATGGGCTGAATATGTCGGATGTTACCGCCGCACTTATTGAAGAATGGGTGGCGAAAAATGCTGTAGACCTACCAGCACCCCAAAGAATCTCTAAGGCGCTAACCGAAACTGGTTCCCCCGATCGCACTCCCGACCCGCAGCCAACAGAATCGGAGCCAACCGCAGCGGAACCAACCGCAGCCAAGCAAACTGCGGCGAAGGCAAAACCGGGGAGGGGCAAAAGCTGATCTAAGTTTGTGGCGGCGGTGTTATCGGCGATGGCGGGCTGGGGAGTTGCGGGCGATCGGCTTAACTTTAATTAAATTTATTTAAGTTTAATTATTTGCTCTGCCTTTTGTACTACTTTCTGCCTCCCCTATATTCGGAGAATCCGATGAATAAAGGCTTTGCGCTCTTGATTAAGCTATAGATTTTTCAATTTGATTTCTCAACCTGCGAAATCAAAAAGGCTTCAAATCCAAGCTGATAGTATGTATCCGGCTACATACCCCGGCAAAATTCTTCTTTTCGGGAAGAGCGGGGGAGCTGTTCGATCGAGGCATCAATGGGTACAGGATTTTGCTCAAAAACCCTATATATAGGGTAAATAATCAATTTTGTCCATAATTTGACCATTTACTTGCCCCAAGATGGTTAGTACCGTATTATTAACGGTAACTCTAAAACGAGGATGTGAAAAATGGCACGCAGGTGGAAACATTCGGTAACAGTTTATTTAACAGAGGCGGAATATTTATCAATTAAAAGTAAAGCCTTGCAATTAGAAACCTCTAGCTCGAACTTTACTAAGCAAGCTGTACACACCTACATTAAGCAACTAGAAAAGCATCTCAATGATGCCGAACTTATTGCAGTGTAGGGTTTGCAGGCATTATTTTCACTCGTTTTAAGTCAAAAAAAAGGCTACACCCGCCTTGTAGACGAGAGCAACCAAAAAGAATAAATTCATTTCAATAATAACCCCTTTGTCAACATAAAGGGTTGACAGCTAGGGGTAAACTCCAGACAACAGACCAATAAGCTCTTTTCTATAATCAGGTGTAGCTGGTCAACTTTCCCCGGAAACCAGCTATGGACACCATTGTACCAAATCCAGATAACTTTAGTCAAGATTACTCGACAGCTTCGGCAAGTTTAGACAAGTTTGGTAAAGATTACGCAGAATATGTAAATCAATGCTGCTACGAGGATGTTGTGGTTCGATCGGGAGTTGCCCCCGACATCTTCCGCCTGAACTTTGCCCCTACGATCGGAACCACTGTATATGAGCACCAGTACGCCGACAGTGACAATTCAACCAACAGCGGTAGCAGCATAGAAGCGGATCGAAATTTTGCCCGGTGTGAGGGAAGTAAGGGATATTTCCTTGGCTCAACTTTTTACATACCCTCCGATCTAGCCGGCAACACAAAAGTAGCCAGAAGCGGAACTATTAAATCAAAGGGAATCTCCCGACCTGCGGGCCCTCCTGCGTATGGATGGATAGGCAATAACCGCTTTCGGCAATTAGGCGGGGCGCCGCTCGCGCTCGATCAGAAAAAAGGTACAGGGGTGTGGGAGCCTCGCAGGTATCACCAGCGCAAGGGGCAACCCTTAGAGGTATTCCTCCCTCGCGTTACTGTCCGAGTTTGGAAGCTGGTAGCCACTAAAGCTGGTTTGCCGATGCCAGAATTTCCGGTTGTTGGGATTGATGGAGAAGCGATCGGATTTTGGAAATGGGTTAAAGCTACCAATTGTCCGATCGTCCTGACAGAGGGAGAGAAAAAAGCTTGTGCGCTAATTTCTCGCGGATATGCGGCGATCGGATTACCAGGTATTTACACCGGGTACAGAGTTACCGAGTACGGGGAAGAAGTAACCAAGCCCGACGGCACAACGTACCGGAAAGCTATCGCGCGAGAATTGTGCAAAGTGCTGCAAATTCTGGATACACCAGGGCGAGAAATTACAATTCTGTTTGACTACCGCGACGGCGATTACTCCCAGAGCCCAGAATTTAAGGCCGCCTGCACTACGGCAAAATTGTTCAAAAGTGCGATCGCAAAAATTGCACAGTTGCCGGGCCCTGACAAAGGTGTTGATGATTTTCTGGTTAGTGGCGGCGATATTGACGCGGTTATCGGCGAGGCATCGCAGAACGTCTCAGAGGACTGGCAACTTAAGAAGTGGGAAAGATTCAGGAAGTTTAGTCCCGACATCAAAATTAACTCAGAGCGTTTTGACGCGCCCGCGCCAGAGCCGGGAAAAATTACCGCAGGGCGTAGCGGTTTCGGCACTGGGAAAACTTACTGGATCGGAGATAAAGTTGCCAGCGACCCGCGCGGGTTACAGATTAATTTGGGATACCGCAACAGCTTACTTTTTCAGCAATCCAAAAAATGGGGATTTTATCACTGGGATGAACACAAAGGGTATCTTTTCACCAAAGACCCCAATGCACGGCTAAGCCTCTGTGTAGATTCCTTGCTCAAGCTTCCGATCGAGATGTTTGAAGCGGCTGTCGAAAGCGGTCAAGGATTCACAGTCATTATTGACGAGCCAGTGTCAGTGTCCAAGCATTTAATACTGTCTAAGACGCTGCTAGGCAAGCGGGTCGAGACTCTTGAGCGATTAGAGTATATTCTCAAATTACCTAATTGTCGGCTAGTGCTAACAGATGGCAACCTGTCCGATCTAGTCGTCAATTATTTTTCAGAAATTTCTGGCAAACCTTTAGTCAAAATTGAGAACGTCTATCAGGGCGACACCTTACCTCTGTTTTTTGTAGACCCTGGTAAAAAATCTAAAAAATGGTTGAGCGATCAAATACTAAAAAGTCCGTGCCCTGCAATTGCAACGGATTCTCTGAGAGACGCTGAAGCTTTTGCTAAACAATTAACCGAGTCTCACGGGGCCGGAGTTTTGTTTACTTCTAAAACTGCACCGACAGAAGAGATGGAGGAATTCAAAACAGACCCCGACGCTTGGATCAAGAGATATAAGCCAGCTTGGGTAGTTTACACCCCGACTGCTGAAAGCGGTTTTGATGTTAGCATTCCGGGTTATTTCTCCGACGTGTTTTGTTGGAATGTGGGAGTGTTAGGGGTTGACGAGTTTTGCCAGATGGCCCGTCGCGTCCGACATCCTGAGAGGATTGTTGTACTCTGTGCAGAACGTGGTTTACCTAGCAAGAGCGCTGGGGGATTATTTGAATCAGACATTATCAAAGCTCTCGCAGAGTTTGGTGACACCGAGGCTAGATTGCTGGTAGAGGATGAGTCGCAGTTGCAGAAAGTACGGGAAGATTTAGCGGCTCAAATTGTGAATCCTCACACAATCCTTTGGGCAAAACTTCAAGCAAAAGCAGAATTAGAGCGATCGCACTTACGGGAATATTTGATAAAAGCTTTTGAGGCCTGCGGGTATTCTGTGCAGCAAGTTTCAGCTAGCGAGTGCGACTATGAAGGACACGCCTTCGCTAAGGAAGAGTGCAAGGATATCGAGTCTCAAGAAATCTTCAACGCGCCGGACATCGAACTTTCTAAGGCCTTAGAAATTAAGCTCAACTTTAAAGCGACTTGGGAAGACCGATGCTGCGCTATTAAGTTTTTCCTCAAAGCACGGCTACCGGGAATCGAAAACTCTGGCTTGTGGGATTGGGAATTTGTGCGGCGTGTCCGGTTTGACGATCGATCGCTTTTGTCTCAACTTGATTCTGACTGGATTTATCAGAATCCAGAGGATGCAGAATTTTTACAGCGACACAGGTTATCGACTGGCAAGCGAGAATTTTTAGGAGATTTCTCCCCTCGCTGGCTCAAAATCAAAGCGCTCAAAGCTTTAGGTCTAGAGAAATTCTTGGAGCCGGGAAAAGTTTGGACTCAAGAAAGTCCCGAAGTGCTGGAACTTTTGGAGCGCTGCAAGAAAAAGGCGATCGCCAATCTTTTCGGTCATCCCGGAAAAATGAAGCCGATCCAATGGCTCAACAAACTGCTACAACTTATCGGCCGCAAACTTATCGGCAAGAACGTAAAGCAGAACGGAGTGCAGCACCGGGAATATTCATTTATGGCTGAGGCAAGCTTACCCGAAAACTGGCATCAGCTAGCGGCATTCACAGCCGAAAAACAAGCAAAAAAAATATCTGAGATAAAAGAAGCTGAAACCCATGCAGCGCAAGAATCAGAGGCGGTTGCACCTCCCCCTGTTTTTGATACAAATATAGGGGTAGATGCAACCGAAGATTTAGAAGCTTTTAGCCCCAAAACTGCGATAGAGGTGGAAGCCCCAGCAACAGAAATTTTTGTAGCACAGATAGAAGTTACTTCCCCAGAACTTCCCGCCGTCGAGGTTCCCATTGCTGCTGAAGCTCCGATCGCCCAAAAAGCTTGGGGTTGGTTCCAGCGAAAGCTTGGGGAGTGGATTAAATGCCGGGTGCTGGAGTTTGTTGAGGGTCGCTACCTCTTAGAAGCTAAATCAATGGTTGATTCGGGGATGATACAGTTCCGAGCTTATCCCGAGGATTTGAGATGGGAGGCTCCAATATGCTAGATGCTGCTACCCATGTCGAATGTCTGGAATTTATCCGCGCCGCCATTGCCGAAGCCGATCGCCAAACAGCCCAAGACGTAGCCGGCATCCTCAAAGATTGCTACCAGAACGGCTATGTCGATCGCGCCGAAATCTGGGCCGACCTCACCCAAACTGAAAAACAGCAATTTCAAGAATTATTGGGCCCAATTGCCCATCACTTCGCCAACAGAATCAAACAGGCGATCGGCTGGAGTTCGCCAGGGGTTGCCCTAGGTATTGATTGCGATTTGGAAGACGCAATCGCCCGTGACGAATTGGTGGCGGCGGATGTGGTGGAGGTTGTCGGCGATCGGCACTTCCTAGAGTTTCAGGAATTGGTCGCACGCTGCCCAAAATATTTTAGCGAACTCCCCGCACCGTCGATCGAAGCCGCCACCAAAAAAATTAGCTAATTGTTGCGTCAGCTAAAGTCAGGGATTTGCAGTATAAAGTCAGGGATTTGCAGTATAAAGTCAGGCGGAAAGCAGGTATTTGTAGGGGCTGCATTTTACCTGCATTTACCTGAAAATATCCTGCAAACGCCTGCAATTTCTAGCCAAATTACTGCCTTTTTGTGCTGTTCGTGTCTTGACCTGTTGGGACTGCTTATAGTTGTTCTCTCTCGGTAGCAAGCAATGTTTTTGTGATCACAAATCTGACTTTTACGTGCAGACAAAAAATATCCCCCCCATGAATATTGAGCATATTGCTTACCCGCAGTTCAAACCTTATTGATATGGAATAAGGAACGACTCGCGAGTGGCTACTGAAGCCCAAATACATCAATAAGAGCGGTAAGGTATGGGACAGGGACGGCGAACTAATTTTTTGTGGGAATGTATTAGCGATCGCTCTTTACGCCTAGAGATTGCTGCCTGTATTAATAAGGTGATGAATTATAACCGCCATTGATAGCTGGGAGTCGAGCGACTGCTGTAAACCGAGCGACTACTGTAAACCGAGTCAGGCGGTAAATTTTTATCCGACTGTCAAGCTTTATCAGACAACAACAGTTTAGCCGATTGCAAATTGCGAACCCGACAACAGCAATTTATGCAACTGCCAAGGCTGGTATAACGGCTGCTGTGTTGCCAATTTTCTCATACTCCTTAAATTTGACTTAATAGTCAACTTACCATACTGTAACTTGACTATTAAATCAATTCAGTTTTTGTTAAAAACGCTAAAAAATCACTAATTGTTGTGCGCCCTAAAGTCAGGCATTTGCAGTATAAAGTCAGGCGTTTGCAGTACAAAATCAGGTATTGGCAGGTATTTGCAGGAACTGCACTCTACCTGTATTTACCTGAAAATATCCTGCAAATACCTGACTTTTTCGGTCAAATTACTGCTTTTTTGTGCTGTTCGTGTCTTGACCTGTTGAGGCTGATTATAGTTGTTCTCTCTCGGTAGCAAGCAATGGTTTTGTGATCACAAACCAAACTTTTACGTGTAGAAAGAGAAATAATGCACCCTTATGAATGGGGAATCTTAGGTGTCAAGGCGATCGCGTTAGGCTAGCTCTCGGACGAACGATAATCACAGCGAGCATCGACTTGATAGGGTCAATGGTGAGCCAGTGGTAGCGACTTGCAGGCTGATTCGGATATTCGAGTAAGGGCAGCGGAGCCGAGTCGCGAGTTGTAGTTTTTAAAGTCAAAATAATTCAAATCACCACAAAGGTTTGGCTTTGAATCGATCGCCGTGCAGCTATCGCCACAACTACCTAACGGGATTTAAACAAAAAATACGGTGAAAATACGTTATAATGCTTGCATAGCAAGCATATAACGTTAAAGAATGACCAATGAAAGAGACAACCCCAGCCGCGATGCCCCCCTGCTTCGATAGATGGTGTCAAAGATTTGACGATATTTTTGGTCATCTTGCCCAAAAACGAGAGTTTAGGAACTATTTAGGGGGATTATTGGGAGAAAGTGAGCGAAAAAACTTGTCGCAGATGGCAGCAAACGCCGTCGGAGTAACTTACCACAAATTACATCATTTTTTAACAGCAGCGCCTTGGTCATTCAATGAGGTCAATCAACGTCGCCTAGACGTAATGAATCAGTGTAACTTGCGCCAAGATTAGTCGAGGATTTAGCCTGATAATAGATGATTCAGGTCACCGAAAAAGTGGTAACTTTACCGAAGGTGTAGGAAGACAATACATCGGACAAATTGGAAAAACTGATAATGGGGTAGTAGTAGTTACAAGTCATCTATATGATGGTAAGAAGAGCCTACCATTAGATATTGAATTATATAAAAAAGCCGACTCATTACCAGAAGGAAAAGATGACCCCGAATTCAAGAAAAAGTCAGAAATAGCCATAAATTTAATCGACAAAACCTTAACGAGAGGCTATAAACCAGGAATAGTCTTGATGGATGCAGGGTATGGTAATAACACCAGTTTTTTACAAGAATTAGAAAACCGAAAATTAAAATACATCGGAGGAATCGCCAAAAATCGCAAAGTAATAATTCAAAAAACCGAAAATGAAACAGAGGAAATTCGAGCAGACAACTTAACAAAAGCCTTACCTGTAGAGGCTTTCACAAAAATTCAACTCAATCTCGACCGGCCGAGAACAGTATGGGTAGCAATTAAAGAAGTCGAATTATCAAAATGCACGGGTAAGAAAGTAATAGCCATCGTCATGAATGCAGATACTTTCGATACCGCCACTGAAATAGATTATTTGATGAGTAATGTTGACTTATCAACAGCGACAGAGGAGTGGATAGTAAAAACTTATTCACAAAGAAATTGGGTCGAAGTTTTCTATCGGGAAGCCAAGGGCTGGTTGGGGTTAAATGAATATCAAATCAGAGATGAAACCAGCCTTAAAAGACATTTTATTATGGTGTTTTGTGCCTACAGTTTCATTCTCTGGCATACCTTAACAGGAGGATTAAGGCGTAGATGGGCAAACAAATCTTTAAACACTTTTACTGATGCACTCGAAGCATTTCGGACAGCCATATCTTTTAGGTTTGTGAAATGGTTGAACCAAAATTGGGACGTATTCTCCGCTTATAAAGCCAGTTTAGGCTTTGTTTGGGCTTAAAATTTGTTTAAGTCCCGCTAAAAACTAGGGCTGGGGTGTCAACGGGCTTAATTTTACCCGCTCTTCAACTGTGCCTCCCAATCAATACCACTGATGCGATGTTAGCCAAGTGTTTCAAAAGGCTTGGTTTTACCCGCTCTTCAACTGTGCCGATTGCTCATACTATTGTGGCGACTTTTCTGGCAACACTGGCATCAATTGCCCCGTCACACCTGGGTAGCATGGGTGGCCATCGCTTCCCTGAGTTCTCAAGTTAACCAATCATGCTGGTTCAACGTTATGTAATGCCGCGTGAAAACTCATATCGCTAGGGCCTGGGTGCTTAGAGGGGCTCAGGCTCGCGCACTCTCTCTGAAATCAAGTACAACCGTGCGGTAGCACTGCCTTCAATAAAGCCAAACAAACTGAACTGCAACTCAAAAAGAGAAAAACGCTACCGCCATTGTTCCGATACATTAATATGCAATAGCTGAATGGCTAATAACGAGGCCGCTATTTTTTAGGCAACCTTAACAGCTTTTCAATTAGTTCGGCTTGCTCATTATTGAAAGTACAGCTTGCTATAAATGCTACCACTTTTGAGCCTCTGCTACATTTGCCTAAAATTGGAGTGTAGAGCTTGCTGTTAAATTATTAAATTGATATTAAGTGTACCGAGACAGGAAAAAACCTCAAAATTAACTTTTTAAGACTAAGTTCTCATGCGTTTTCGTGAGTTTTTTGCTGTTTTTTCTGAGAATGTGCGAGTAAACTTGTGCAAACTCAACTTAATTCTTAGCTGAATTTGGGGGCTTATTCGCAGCAAAAAACGCATGAAAACTCAAACTTATGCCAGAGAGGAAGCTTGCACAAAAAGCAGGAATGAGTCGTAGCAATAGCAATGTTGGGAGATATATTTATATCGGTAAAGGAAAGTTGTGGCTAAGTTTTCTGAAACTTATAATGCGATCGCTCCTACCTACAACGGTTTCAAGCAACCGGGGCGAGCGCTGTATTCGCTACTAGGCTCTTGCCCTTCAACGAGCGCCTCGCAGTCAATTAAAGTCGCCACACCTTGATTATTCGCTATTCGCGAATGTAGAATAAAGGAAACAAGGAAACAATGCACGAGCTCATCCGCTATGCTAAAACCCCAAGATATCCTTGCAATACTCAAAGTCCACAGTTGGGATTCAACGAACTGGACGTACAGTTCTCTCGCTCAAAGCTTGGGCATGAGCGCATCAGAAGTTCATGCTGCCCTTGAGCGTTCTGAAGCTGCGGGTCTGTATTATGGCTCCGAGCGGAAAATTTTGAAGCAAGCGGTGTTGGAATTCTTGGTTCACGGGTTGCGCTATGTATTCTACGCCCAACCAGGCCCCCTCTCGCGGGGACTGCCAACTGCACATTCTGCTGAGCCATTGAAAAGCAAGCTGGTTGCCTCACCGTCTGAGGTTTACGTTTGGCCTGACCCTCAAGGTGTCGTGAGAGGGCAGGCAATCGCGCCTCTGTACCGCTCAGTCCCCCAAGCTGCCAGTAACGATCCAAAACTTTATGCCTTGCTCAGCTTGATTGACGCTATTCGAGTTGGTCGGGTGCGGGAGCAACGTTTAGCCGCTAGCGAACTTGAAAAGAGGATCGTCGCTCTATGAATCAGCAGATATTCATGCTGGAAACAGTCGCCCGGATACTCTCTCAAGTACTTATATATAGCCCTATTTTCTTCTATCATAGGGAAATATGTATCTACGTCTTCTGGGGCATAACTATCTAGGTAGTGAAGATACTTTAGGGTAGAAATATGAAGTGCAGTAAAGCCATCAATCCAGTTGAGGAACATCTCTAAAAAATCATCCTCTATGGATCTGGGAATAGATGAATTGAGAACTATATTCCTCAACGCTTCAAGTTTTTGCTCCTTGTGAGTGCAAGCAGCTATTTGACGCGCCCGCATAAAAGTTGTCACAAAAACGGGGCTTTCAAAATTAACTGATTCAATTTTAGATTTTAGCTCTTCTAATTCTCGGACTAAAACTCCTAAAAATAGATAAAGCCTTTCCGTTGCCGGAGGAACAATGTAACTGTCGGCAAAGCCTGCGACTAATGCCCCAATTGAGGGTATAGAACTAACGAGTGCTTTGGCAGCATTATAATTTTTGTCAGAATTATTGCTCTCAGTAACCGCTTTGAGTTTTTCTTCGAGCGAGTCTTGATTTTGAGGGTTGTTGCTCATAATTACTTTTTGCAAAAAGATTGATTAAGCGTAGCGTTCGCTTTTAAGAGGGTGATTAGGGTTTTCCGTATTGCTAACAGTCGGATGTCACCATCCAAATCCCCAATTACTACTGCGGAGTCATCAGGATAGAACTATTTTCTGATAGACAACCTCAAACCCTTGCTCCTACATCAGATATAATCCGCTGCTGTCGTTCGGCTTAGCGTGTAAGTATTTGCTCGTCGTGGCAACCGACGCATGGCCCAAAGTTTGCGACAACAAGTGAATTGGCGCTCCCCTGTTGAGAGCGTGGCTAGCGTGGCAATGTCGCAACCAGTGAGCGCTAGTCTTCTCCGAGATGCCCGCGCGTTTAGCAGCTTCCTTGACCAAGTGCGTTACAGAAATCCTGTGCAAGCGGCCACCGTTGGTAGCTTTGCGACTCCTGAAGATGGGCTCAGAATTCCCAGCATCCCCTCTGCTCTTCAGGATTGCCAGATACAGAGACGCAGGAAGTAGCACCACACGAGTTTTGCCGCCCTTGCCATAAATCAAAAGTTGCCCGCTTTCACCGTTAGGAGTCAAATCCTCCCAGTTCAAATCGCACAATTCCGAGGCCCGGAGTCCAGCGTAGTAAAAGGTTTTGAGAATCAACTTGTTCCGATCGCACGGTTCCAGAGCAATCATCGTCATCACTTCGAGCTCAGAGAGGATTTTCTGCGAGAGAGTATCCTTTGGTTTCGGGGTAACTACCGCAGCAGCAGCGTTAACTGGAATCAGCCCGGTGCGGTGAGCAAAAGAAAGTAGACTTTTCACAACAGATATATAGGTGCGACGGCTTGAAGGAGACAACTCCTTTCCTTCTAACGTATCCGCGAAACTCTGAAAATCTTGGAGAGTCAGCCATTGAAGCGGTTTATCAGTGGTAGTTAATAACAGGGTTGCAACGCGACGGTAGAGAGCCGCCGTATTTTTAGACTTGCCGTGAGTCCACAAATCAATTAATTGGGCGGTGGGAGTGCCGGGAGCGATGACTTGTGGGGCGGGTTGATTGGAAACTGCGAGAGTCATTTTGGGCATGACTGAATATTACATTAAACATAGTTATGTAAGATTGACCGACTTTAAGAAGCCCCATCCGATTTCTGGGATGGGGCCACTGCGTCTAAGCTACAAACTTCAGTCGCTTAAGTTGGTTCAGGGCCGCGGCCTGATTTTCTTCCTCAAGTACGATCGCCGGAATAGTTTCGCCGGCCCTGGGGTTAAGTTGCTTCGCCAGAACTGCGGCGTGATATTGGAGATGACCGCTAACAACCTTGTACCCGCTAGAATCTCGCACCAACACCGGGGGAGTGACAAAACCGCCTAATGTCAAGCTCAGTTCGCCAAGTATTTCGAGCTCGTTTCGATCGAAGTTGCTGACTGATATATCCGAACTGATGCGACTAATTGGGACAATCAGCGGCAAGAGCTTCTTAGCTGCTGCGATCGGCTGAACCCGTCCCCGTCCGTTATCCCCACGGTTGGGCGGTTCATTATCTGTCCCGATGGCTGCTGCTGCGGTTTTCGCGAGTGTGGGTGATGTAGCGGGTGCAGCTTTTTTGGCTGAAAGTATTGCAGGTGCAGGCGTTGAAGGTGATGCAGATTTGGGTGTAGCGGGTGCGGGTGCGTCGGTTTTGGCGATCGCCATTTCGACTTCGGCGGCAGCTTTTTCGGCTTCCGCTTTAGCAAGTGCTTCAAAACAAGACACCGTGGCTGTCCAATGTCCACGCTTGATATCGCTTGCGGTCTGGCTGACTTGGCAGCAGTATCTGTTGTCTTCGATCAGTCTGGCGAAGGGACATTGAGAGCAGGTGAAAGATGCGGGGGTCGAAGCGTCGATCGTCGTGGCAGTCTGTGTTAAGTTCATTGTTAGTCCTTTGGGGCTAGCCACCGCCTTCGGCCTCGTAAACTTCGGGCGGTGGTTTTGTTTTTGGGTAAGCTTGTCTTACCTGTATGTCTTACATTGTGCAGGTTGTTAGACAGTTGTCAAGAGTAGTTAGACAAATTGTTAGACAAACAAGACAAAACTAAGGCAGGTGTAAGACCGAGTGAGGTTGTGGTCTTACGCTTGCCTTAGTTTGTACTCTGGGTTAGGCGGTGGCATCCCAGATATCAGCCTGTGTGACGAGTGTCTTTAACCTCGCTGCGATGCTTGCCCGCGTCCCTTTTGTGTCGGTTCCCTTTGCCGATGCCAGTTTGCGGATTGACTGGATTGACATTTTATTAAGCAGTCCCTCGATGCCGGCTGCTGTTGTTGTCGGTGTCGGCTCGATCGGCGCTGCGGGTTCCGGTGCTGGTGCAACTTCGACATCAATAGCTGGCTCAATCTCTGGCGTGGCCGCTGGTTCCGGCGCTGTCGGCACTGTCGGTTCCGGTTCGACTGTTTCCGCTGGTGCAGGTGTGGCAGGTTCCAAGAATGCGATCGCGTCAGTCCCGAACTGTGCCTCAACCGCTGCCTTAAACGTGCCAATTTCGGCGGGATC
>NZ_JAUBPI010000083.1:0-29805 GCF_036700645.1 Microcoleus sp. S36b_A4
TTTAGTTGTTATGACTTTGGAAGCCATACTAGCCATCCCTGAGTATTATTACTCCTTTCGACTAAACGAATCGCACCATCATACATCTATTTTAATAACTAATTCTGGCAATTAATTACACTAAAGGCATAGAATTTAACCATCAAATGCAGTAAATACATCTAGATTATGCAATTTACGAATTTAATGTAAGAAAGCCCTACAACCATTGTTATATATAGGCTTTTCCTGACATTGAAATTTTACAATTTACATTGTATGGCACTATCAAACCAATGATTATGTTAGTAAACTTATTTTTAAATGAATGTATTGGGATATACAGCAGAAAATAATTTGATTGAATTCACATAGTGCCGTAAAGTCGATCGCCCGCATCTCCCAGTCCGGGTACAATATAGCCGTGCTCGTCCAAACACTCGTCAACAGCAGCCGTATAAATCTGCACGTCAGGGTGTTGTTCGTGAAAGTGCCCCACTCCCTCCGGCGCTGCCAGCAAGCACAAAAATTTAATAGACTTCGGATTAACTTCTTTCAGCCTATCCACTGCCGCCACTGCTGAATTACCAGTAGCCAGCATCGGATCGACAATTAAAACATCTCGCTGTTCGATATCCTGGGGAACTTTGAAATAATATTCAATCACCATCCGAGTTGTCGGATCGCGGTACAAACCAATATGTCCTACCCTCGCAGACGGAATCAGCTCTAAAATACTATCTAACAGTCCCTGACCAGCGCGCATAATCGAAATAATCACAATTTTCTTTTCTGCAGCCAGCACAGGTGCATTCATTTTGGCGATCGGCGTTTCTATTAGTTCGTATTTTAGCGGCAAATCTCTCGTCACTTCATAGGCTAGCAGCATTCCAATCTCTTTCAGCAGTTGGCGAAATTTCGCCGTGCTCGTTTGAGTTTGCCGCATGAGAGTTAACTTGTGCTGTATCAAAGGATGGTCGATGACAGTAACTTTAGCACTCATTTTTTTGAATAATTAATTTGCTTAATTCTAACTTATCAGCCATTGAGGCATTCTTGACGCGAAAAAAACCCGGTCTCTGCCCCCCTTCCCTCCAGGAATACTTATATCAAGCCCCTATTAAAAACACGAATGCGCGCATAAAATTCGCTCCGACAATTGCCTTTCATCCGCCCAGTGCGACACTAAGTATGCGAGGTTTGAAAATACGCAAATATGTCATTATCTCGTTTCCTCTCTTTCCCGCACTCTTCCTAAGAACGCAGATCCGGGTTCAAAAGCCTCCCCACTGGTTTCGCTGTCTCGCACTCCATCCCAACCCAATAACACAGATCCGGAGTTTCGCACCGAAATCTTCCGGAACTTTTACCAACAGATATGAATCTTAAGAAGTATCAACATAAAACCTATTTTTTCGATTAATTCACTAATCGAAAAAACCTGAATAGGAACTGCACATGAGGTTATAAGCTTGGCTTGACTGGCTTTTCATCTTGCAACATGAAGGCGGCAATATCCAAGTTGAAAACAGATTACCTAAATTCAGTTCTATTTTTTTAGGGTGCTCCTAACACACCACTGAACTTATTAAGGAGAACATCCATGAAGTTTGTAAAACTATTGCTAGCTACGGCATTAATGACTGCTTCTATCAGCCCCACCTTGGCTAATCCGGCGGCCGTTCAAATTTTAGGTGCAAGCTACGGCGGTAGCGGTTGCCCCGATCGCTCCGCCAGCGTCAGCGTCAGCCCCGACGGTCAAGAACTCACCATCCTATTTGACAAGTTTGCAGCCCTGGGAAATGTCTCAACAGAAAGCCGGAAAAGCTGCAATCTGAGCATTCCCATCAAAGTACCCCAAGGCTACCAAATTTCTATCTACGATGCTGATTATCGCGGCTACGTCGCTCCTAAAACCACAGGCAACCTGCGGGCAGAATACTTTTTCGCTGGCGCCCGTGGCCCAGTTTTTAATCGGAATCTCAGCGGCGAAACTAACTACAATGTTCGAGATAGCTTAGCCACTGTAGCTAATGTTTGGTCTCGCTGCGGCGACAGTGTAAATATGAGAGTAAATGCTTCGATGACAGCCCGCGGTGCCGGCATGGCCACCGTTGACTCCTTCGATTTGGCCCATCGCGGTTTAGTTTATCACGTCAAATATCGCACTTGTCGCTAAGCAGCTTGTTGGGAGTGTAGTGTGAGGTATTGTTTTCAGGTTTGAATTTTGAATTTTAAGTTGGAAGAGGGAATCATTTTCCCTCTTCCTTCTTGCTTCTTCCCTCTTGCTTTTTCCCTCTTCCCTCTTCCCTTTTCCTTCTTCCTGACATCCGTTACATCTGATATCTTGCACCATTGTCAGCAACAGGCAAGATGCCTGTTCCACAAGAAAATCTACTCTTTGTGGAACGGGCCGGAGAGCCCGTTCTTGAGAATGGTGCAAGATGTGAGTTACATCCGTTACATCCGTTATAGAATCCGTTGCCGAACTTCCCTTTTTCTTCTTCCTGACATCCGTTACATCCGTTATAGAATCCGTTGCCGAACTTCCTTCTTCCCTCTAAAACACCGTCCCGTCACTTTCAATCTGAATTGGCGGCACTCCACCAGCCCTCAATTCCCCCGCAATTTTCCGCCCCGCCGCCCAAGTTCCTCCTTGCAAAATCTTCACCAGCGGCAATTCTGTCTTATTCAAATGCAGCTTTTCTCGAATAGCTGCGGCAATTTTATCTAAAAGATTCACAGTCAGCGATCGCCATTCTACTATAACTTCCGAACCCGGCAAGTAACTCTGTTCAAAAATAGCCGAATCTTTTGCCCGCAGCAGCCCGATATCCAAACACAAACCGCCGTTGCGGTACTCCGGCAATCCCGTTAACTCATCCAATCCCGTGACTTCTAAATCAAGTTCTTGCAGGGGTTCCAACAGCGAATAAGTCAACCACTGCGAGAGTTTGTGAAACGGCACGAATTCATCTCCCAGATTTTCTCCTGTTAAAGCCGGATGCTGCCAAACATCGCCTAAATTGACTCCACCAATTGCATATCTTCCCGGCCAAATTTCCCCAAAACCTGTCAAAACAGCGCTCAACACAACCGCAGCATTCACAGTTTTGGTTTCATAAACCCGACTGTCGAGCAAGTATTTTGCCAAATTACCGGGACGCGGGTTTTCGCTGCCAAATAATAATGGATGCTGGCAAATCGCATTTCCCAAACGCTGCAATAATTCTAATCTGCCTGTTAAACCAACTAGCGGATTGTCTCGACTTACCTGAAATCCAGCAGCTAAGGTTTCTAGTTTTAATTGAGAAAGTCCGCGAAAATCAGCTTGCCAAGGAAAAGCGGGATTGCTGGAAAAAACACCTTGACAAAACATCCGCAAGCTGGCTATTGCTAACCCTTCAGAACGGCGGTAAACCTGTCCGGTTTCAGGTTCGCAATACTGCCAATCTGCACCAGCACCGGCATCAAGCAAAACGCTGATAATTGCTAAATCAAATTTGATCTTAGCTTGCTCTATGAGTGCAAATTCTGCTAAAGCTGCATTCAATTCGGCGAGTCGCGACAAGTTGCCAGCTTCAAAATGTCGCCAGCGACTGTGAAAGGGAATGTTAAAATCGGGATACTGTTGGCGCGTTGTGTCAATTACATAATTTGCTGCTTTGTCGAGTTGGGATAAATCGACACGGAAGTAGCGGAGTTTGTCCTGGCGAGCTAAATCAAAAAGCCGATCGCACTTTTGGCGAATAGCAGCCGGCGTTCTCAGATATTCTACAATCTCAAGTTCAATATTTTGCAACTTCATGTAACCAAACACCGATAAACATCGTTTTCTTGAAAAAAGTCAAACTGAGTGTAATCTAAAAGATTATCTAAAATCACATTTTTATCGATTTTGATCAGCTTATATTCCCACTTCGATCCGCTGACTTCGCGTTTTATTTGATCGGAAACTATCACCGAATTTCTTTCTCTACCCGGAGTTACTATTTTACTTAAATCTTCCAGTCTGTCGGCTATGTGAATATCTTTTCCGTAAGTGCAAGACCGAAATATATATAAATTTCCCTTAGCAACTCCCACCGACAAGCCACAAGGTATTTGATTGGCGTAAATAAAAAGTTTCCAATTCTCGCACAGACTTTCCATTGCCGCTAAGGCTGAGTGAGCTTCCGGGAAAGTCAACAAATGCGAATCCCCAACAATACTCCGAATTGTGCCACCGTATTCTTCGCAAATTGTTTTTTCAAAAGTATCAAAGTTGGTGAGCAAATATTCCACATCTTTGATAGAATTAGATTCTTGATAAGCTATAAAACCTCTCAAATCTGCTTTAATGATTGCTTGATTCTTGATGATTCGCGTTTTGTAACTTTGGTCAACTTTGTATACTTTTTCAGGTTCGCTCATCCCTTTCAAAGAAAACTCGTTGACAAAAGACGTTTGCACTTCTGCTTTGTTGAGCGCCAGCCATGCTGCTTGGGACAAATATATTTCATCCGGCGGAGTTACAGATTCTATTCGCGCTGTTAAATTCACCGTATCGCCAAAGATATCTTTATCTTGATGCAAGACATCTCCTAATGTAATCGACACGCGAATAGCCAATCGTTCGTCGTTCGCCTTGCTAGATTGTTGCGCTCTCAATTCTTGCTGCATTTCTATGGCTGCTACTGCCGCTGCTGTGACGCTGGGAAAAATTATCCAAAATGAATCACCTTCCCCTTTGATCACGCTGCCTTCATTTCTGGCGCTAATATCTGAAACAAAAGTTTTATGCTCGTTTAACAAACTACTTAAGTCCGACTGAGATAATTTTTTGACTCTGGCGGTATATCCACAAATATCTGTTTTTACGATCACACTAGAACGCAAATTAGCCATAACCTACCCTGACTGATCAAAAACCAGCAATAAATTTCATTTAGCAAAGACGCGATTGTTCGCGTCCCATCGGTCGCGTCTTTGCCCTCTTAATCTCCTAAATCGCGTCCGATCGCTTCTGCAAGAATTGTAGCATCTGGCACAGGGTCAGGCGTGTAGTAGCCGGCGGCTTTTTTGGCGACGATTTCGACTTGTGCGTCTGCGGGAATCCAATCTTCAGGAATGGGGATGCGATCGACCACCTGAATGCCAGAATTGATAATCGCATTGTATTTCATATCGCTCATCGAAACTAAACTGTCTATTCGAGAGATCCCCAACCAGTGCAGCACGTCTGGCATTAGTTCTTGAAACCGCATATCTTGAACTCCCGCCACACATTCAGTGCGTGTAAAATAGGCATCAGCGCGATCGCCGCCTTCCTGCCGTTTTCTGGCATTGTACACCAAAAACTTAGTCACTTCCCCCAAAGCTCTCCCTTCCTTGCGGAAGTAAACTATTACCCCAGAACCGCCTGATTGGGCCGTTTGGATGCAAATTTCCATCCCGTGTACCAAATAAGGGCGACAAGTGCAGATATCGGAACTGAAAACATCTGAACCGTTGCATTCATCATGTACACGTACCGCCAACTGCTTATCCGGGTCAGAAATATTCGCGACATCGCCAATAATATAAACCGTAGTTCCGCCAATTGGTGGCAAGAAAACGTGTAAGTCCGGCCGCGTCACTAAATCCGAGAACATTCCGCCTGTTTGCTCGAACAGAACACGGCGGAGAACGCTTTCTTGAACCCCAATCCGCCGAGCAATTCCCGGCAAATACCAAACCGGGTCGATCGCAACTTTAGTTACTGCTAAATTGCCACCTGCTTTGACTATTTTGCCATCAATTTGCACTCGCCCCTTAGCGATGGCATCTTGCAATTCCGGCATATTAATGTGAGCTTTAGTGACAGCAATTGTCGGTCGAATATCATATCCCTGCTGGAGAAATGAAGTATAAACTTCGCTAACCAAACCCCCAAAGGGATCGAGAGAAACAATCAAATTGTGATCGCCCCAACTCGCGTGTGGCCCGATGTGTGCGGCCGGAGAGGTGTTGGTAAAATCGGGGCGGTGATCTGCTTGGAGTGCGCCAGAAGCAACTGCTAGCGCGCGATAAACTGAGTAGGAACCCGAATGAGTGCCGATCGCATTCCGGTGAGACGATTTGGTAAGGCTACCAATCACAGGCCCCCGTTTCAGCGGATCGATTTCTCCCCAGTGGATGGGATGAGGTTTTGTGCCGGATCTGTCGGGATGGGATGTTAAAACTATATGCTTGGGTTTTGACACAGTTGTTTTTGGCTCTTACTATGGATGCTGCTGTTAGTTGAAAGTGAAATTGCAATTTGAAGCAGTGATTTATGATACCAACAGTACACACCTCCAGGGTTGAAACAATCGCGCTACCCACACACAACCTTTTCTCGGCTTGGGTTTCACGATAATAGGAGGTTTTCGTCGGATTTGATATAAGTCCAGAGTTCAATCTTTCCCAGTATAGCCAACACCAAAGCCAGCACAACTGCCAAACGCCAACTTTGAAGTTTTAAGATATGCGCGAAAAAAAAGATTTGAGATTCTGAGCCGCCGACGTGCACTCAATCTCAAATCTCAAATCTCAAATCAAATACTTTTGGTAAAAACGTCTTAATCCAGGCTTTGAGGGTGACAGAATTCCATTATAATTGCCTCACCTTCCCCGCGCGAGTCCAATTCCTTCGCCATGCGCTCAACACGTTCTTCAGAAAGGAAGAATCGGGTAACTTTGTGCGGTACAAACCACCGATAGCGCAGCCACAAACAGATAGAGTAACGAAGGCTATCCGGTAAAGAGTAGGTGTAATTTCGCTGAATTGCCAAACCTGCCTTTTCGCCGGCTAGAGCCAAGGTTTTTGGAGTGTAACCGATCAGATTGTAAGGATAATCGGTGCTGTGCCAGCGCCAGCCCAGTTGCCGCGCGTATTGGCTGTCCGCGTTCGGTACAGCCACCCAAATGTAACCGTTTGGAGCCAGCAATTGTCTCATGCAGTCGAGTGTTTCTGCAGGCAAAGGCGTTGCTCCCAAAACGTGTGAACAGAGTATGACATCAAACTTTTCGTCAGTACCTTTTTCTGCAACGTATTCTTCTACAGTGCCAGTGAAAACATCGATACCGCATTCCCTGGCTGCTGCTGCTGCTGAGGAGCTAGGCTCAATTCCTGCCACCTCAACTCCGAGTTTTTTGAAGACTTGGATAATGGAACCTCCCCCGCATCCTACGTCTAACAGCCGCTTGCCTACAGGGATAGAAATGTGTCGGTATTCATTGAGTTTTTTGGCTTTTTTTACTACGTCTTCTTCGTCTGGTACGTAAGTATTGTAGCACTGCCAGCCTTCGGGGTAATAATCGCTCAGTTCATCCCATGTCGGGCGTGGATTTACGAATACTAAGCCACAATCTTCGCATCCGTAAACTGACCATTTAGGAGCCTCTTTTAGGTGGCGGGCTGTCCCCGCTGTGTACAGGAAGCTGATTTTTTGGGAGCTGCAAACTGGGCAATTTGTAAATTTTTGCATAGTTTCAGTTTCATGATTTGTACAGTTGCTAAGGGCAGTGGAACTACCACAATTTATTACCATTAGCTGAGCTGGTAGAGTACACCCATGCAAGCAGATCGAACACTAGGTTTATTTGCAAATCAGTGTTTGTAGATGCTCGGCTTGTTGGCGCTCGGCCCCCGATCGATCGGCGTTGTACAATTTTATGTCTAAATGGTTAGACTGAGAAGGTAGCATTTGTTACCGATAAGACAACTGACGCTCAACAGACAATGATTGTCGGTAGCGTTTTTGCGGTTGCGCTAAATTCTTAGGAAAATACTAACTCACAAAATTAATGTTGCCAAGTACATCTAATTATTTCCTCAAAAATGCTCGCGTGCCCGCGTCTCTTCTAGAGATGAAATCGATCGCGCCCTCAGCTTCTACTGTGGCGACAACGGGGAGTGAGAACAATTTTTGTTTGGTGGATTTGGAAATTGCAGCAGGGACGATCACCCACATTACTCCAGCAGGTACAAAACCTGTATCCTCCTCTGGAGATATCCCAGTTATAGATTTGCAGGGCGGCTTAGTTTGGCCTTGTTTTGTGGATATGCACACTCATATAGACAAAGGTCACATTTGGGAACGATCGCCCAATCGCGATGGAACTTTTGCCAGCGCGATCGAAGCGGTAGGCGCTGACGCTCAAAAAAACTGGAATGCAGACGATGTTTACCGGCGAATGGAGTTCGGACTAAAGTGCAGCTACGCCCACGGAACCAAGGCTATCCGCACTCACATCGACAGCGCGGGCGAACAGGGAACTGTTAGTTTGGGAGTATTTGAAGCGCTGCAAGCCGAATGGGGCGATCGGCTGATCTTGCAAGCAGTTTCCTTGGTTTCCCTCGACTATTACCTGACACCCGCCGGCGAAAAATTAGCCGATCGCATAGCCCAAATCGGCGGGATTCTCGGCGGCGTCGCCTATATGAATCCCGACTTAGACAAACAACTCGATCGAGTTTTTGCCTTAGCCAAAGAACGAAATTTAAACCTCGACTTCCACACCGACGAAAACGACGATCCAGATTCAGTAACACTGCGGGAAGTCGCAAAAACCGCCATCCGCCATAAATTTTCCGGTCAAATTATCTGCGGGCACTGCTGTAGTTTAGCCGTACAACCCTCAGATTTAGTAACAGAAACTATGGAATTAGTCAAGGAAGCAAATATTGGCATTGTCAGCTTGCCGATGTGCAACCTTTACCTGCAAGACCGAGAATCTGAGCATACACCGCGCTGGCGGGGAGTGACGCTAGTGCACGAACTCAAAGCAGCAGGAATTCCCGTTGCAGTTGCTAGCGACAATTGTCGCGATCCGTTTTACGGATTTGGCGATCACGATGTTTTAGAAGTTTTTAATATGGCAGTCCGTATCGCTCATTTAGATAGGCCTTATGGAGACTGGCCCTGTGCAGTGACAAAGACTCCAGCAGATTTAATGGGATTGCCGAATTTAGGACGAATTGCAGTGGGTTTACCTGCTGATTTGATTTTGTTTAAGGCGCGGAATTTCAGCGAATTGTTATCTAGAGCGCAGGGCGATCGCACAGTTTTGCGGCAGGGCATTAAAATTGAGACAACTTTGCCCGATTACCGCGAACTAGACGACTTGTTAGCAACGGAAATCTGACATTTTGTACGAATATCAAGAACAGGCAAGATGCCTGTTCCACAAAAGATGAATTTTCTTTCTACTCGTTAGTATGCAGAGCCGGGAAACAGTTAATTGAGTTTTGTGGAACGGGCAAGATGCCCGTTCTTGACAATGGTGTAATATGTAGGTTTTACAAAGCATTTAGCCTTGGTATATTGTCAATCCGCCACTATTTTGATATAAATATAAAAGCTAATTCGAGTGAGGATGTTTTAAGTGAAAGCAGTTATTTTATTGTCGGGAGGGCTGGATTCCTCAACAGTTTTGTATCAAGCCAAAGCCGACGGCTGCGAGTGTTACGCTATTTCCTTTGACTACAAGCAAAGACATCGGCGGGAGTTGGAATCAGCAAAGGCGATCGCACTTTCGGCCGCAGTTAAGGCACATCAGGTGGTAAACTTTGACCTAACGCTTTGGGGCGGTTCGGCTTTGACGGATAATGAGATGGAATTGCCGATCGAGCGCAATCTTGCAGAAATGTCTCTAAACATCCCCATTACCTACGTTCCTGCCAGAAATACGATCTTTCTCAGCTTTGCCCTCGCCTACGCAGAAACTCTAGAAGCCGATCGCATTTACATCGGCGTCAACGCTTTAGATTATTCCGGCTATCCAGACTGCCGCCTCGATTACATCCAAGCAATGCAGGAAGTATTTCGGTTAGGAACAAAGCAGGGAAGAGAAGGAGAACCTATTAATATTGTAACACCTTTGATCGAACTTAAAAAAACAGAAATTATTCAATTAGGCAACAAATTAGGAGTACCTTGGGAGCAAACTTGGTCTTGCTATGCAGGCGGGGAAAATGCCTGCGGTGTTTGCGATTCTTGTCGCCTGCGGCTGGTGGCTTTTGAGGAATTGGGGCTGAAAGATCCGGTGCCTTACGCTTAAACAGGACTTACGCATTTCGTAGGGTGCGTCAGAGGTAAAACCTAATTATTTCGTACTCGCTTCAAGCCTGACGCACCTTACAAACAAGACTAAAATTCAGGCTGCTTATTTAGCTTCCGGCTCATCCTCAACTTCCGGTTGACTCAGGGGGAACGCATCTTATTGAACACTGTTCATCAGTGGTGAGTATATTTTGAGATAAATTCACCATTCTTAGAAGCTACCGACACGCTTTGTAATGACTCTTTAGATAAAATATGAACTGATCAATGGTGGTTTTTACTTAATGCTAAGTTTGAGACAATAAAAATATTACAACCACTGTTTACAAGTTGTATAATTGTTATTAATTAGTTATTTGTGAGAATTTAGGTAACTGTAACAGCGAGAATCTTAGTCCAATAGTCATCATCCCACCCTGCTGGAAGTCGCTTATTTCTGGCTCCGGTTTTTGAGGTTCTTTCTTGATTCAAAAGATTAAGCGAGATGTGTCTAATCCTAGCAAAGTTTTGCGGAGCATTATCTTTTCTAATTCGACAATCATCTTCACAAAAACCCACATCTAATACCCAATGTAAAGAATTTTCAATTCCCCAATGGCTGCGGACTGATTCACCAAATTTTTGAGCATTATTTGGTAAACTACTAATATAATAACGAGTTTCAATAGTTGTTTTTCCTTTCACTATTCTCACGGATTCTATCAGAACTATACTATGAAGCTTCTCCCATAGATTGTCGGGATATATCCGCTCTTTGATGTCACTTAACATGGTTGTAATGTCTGATTTTTGAGCGACCGTGATTATTCTCTTTCTTCGTCGCATGAGCTGTATGTGTAAATCCCGAAAATCCTTGTAGAATTGCTTGTTTAAACAACTCTTCTACTCTGGCATACAGGGATGATTGGTTCTTTTTTAAGGTGAGTACGTAATCTCCTCCTTGTTCGACAATTGACTTCACAATTGACCTCTGACAGCCCATAGCATCAATGCTGACAATGCTTCCCTTCAATTCTAATACTTTGAGTAAAGCCGGAATAGCTGTGATTTCATTAGACTTTTTATCAACCTTAACTTGTCCTAAAACTAATCTTTGACTGGTCGCCCAAGCACTGACCATATGAATCGCTTTTTTGATGAATCGCTTTTTTGTCTCCTCCCCGTGAGTAATAATGGCGAAGAGTTTTGGCATCAATTGCGATTACTTCTCTGGGATTGAAGCAGCTAATAGATTGAATCTAACTCAAAAAACATTTCTGAAATTGCTCAGGTTTGAGGCGAGAAAATACTCGCGCAATTGTGTCATGCGAAGGGATGCCATTCGGCAATTCTAAAATTGTCTTTAACCATTCGTATTTAGCACGCCCGTAACTTTCGATATCCACCCATGTATCAGCACCACAAATCACGGCACAAATTGAGAGGGTGATAATATCAATTAATTGATGATGCTTCGTTTGCTCAATTCGGGGATATTCTAAGTCGGGAAAATGATAGGCAATGGTGATTTTAGGTTTGAGTTTCATAATGCTAAGCTCTAATTAAATATTTTTTATATACTCAATAACTCTGCTCCAATATACGATATTCTGTTAACATAAAATCTAGATGCGTTCGCCCTGATGGAAAATACTATAGTGCTGCTCAAAGTTTAGCTTTTCCATTTTCGGCGATCGCAGAAGTACCCGGATTTATTGAACAAAGCAGGGCAATCGGACAAAGAGCAGCCGTCAGTTGGTTTCCGACAATAATTAGAAAAAATTTGCCACAGAGCGAGGAATAAAAGATGTACAATAGATACGCATAAACTCTATATTTAGCGTGTATATGGCGCACATTTTCGCTATAAATAGCGCCTCACACTCTAGAAAATATATATCCTCATTATTTCTTTCTCATCCTTCTCTGGGAACCTCTTTTAGGCAGCCGCTTAATTTCTGTTTCGCCTCCTTGAAATTCTACTTCTTCTCTAATTTCTAGAGTGACACTTTTAACATCGCTTTCGGTCATTAGTTCCTTTTCATCAATTCCCTTATGATCCGGTAGATTTTCTATTAACTGCACGTCCAACCCAGAAGTTTGAACCGACAATTCTTCGATTTTTTTACTAATTTCAGTTTCTTCAAGCTCCTGCTCAATTTCCGCCGCCACTAAATCTTCGTCGAAAGCAGGAAAATCCTCAAGTTCTTGACTAATTTCAGTTTCTATGATTTCTTTCTCTACTAGCTGCATGGATAACTGCTGCTTTTCCCTTGACAATTCCTCAACCTTAGTTCCAAGCATTCTAATCTGTTCGTTGAGAACGCGAATTTCTCGGTTTTGCTGCTGAATCATTTCTTCGGCATCAGCAAGAGTTCGATTTCTCTCTAATATCACCTCATTTTTAGTTTCTAATTCCAAAGCGCTCATAGCCGCTTTAATTACATTATAAAAATGCGGCTTAGATACATCAACTTGTTTAGCATTATGGCGACTTTTTCCCAAAAGTCCAATCTTTTGTCCTTGCTTAACAGCCAAAACAAAACCTTGATGATTTTTTATTTTTAATTCTTTGACAAAATCTACTTGAACTAAACTGCAAATATATTTTTGACAGTCAAAATAAAATTCTGCTTTCATCAAAAAGCACCCCTTCCTGCTACAGTCCCGCAGAATTATACCACGAACAGAGTTTTTGCGGTAAATAAAAAGAAATAAATAATCGATCGCCCATTTTGATCAAAACTAAATTTCATCCTCAACAACATCTTCCGGCAACTCTACCACACCCGCAATCAACTTCCAACAAGGGTCATCTCCTTCCCAATTATCGGGTCGCCAAGGCATACTCAAACTCACTGTTACCAAACAAGCTTTTTGCGGTCGATACCCCAATTCTAACTTTCTAATAAACACCGGATCGGTAATTGTTGCAGTCAATCTTTGATCATGATGCGTGACAATAGATCCTTCCCATTTATTACCACCTTCAAATCTTTGACTTAACTTTTTTACCGTAAATCTTACTGCTTTGACTAATTGCAAAGTTAGGCGATCGCACCTTGGCAAAGACTGCATATATTCCACCGTAACATATCGCAAATCGTTGTGCAAAATATATTCTTGACTCTGGCAATATTTCAGCAAATATGCTGGCGGAACTTTCCCTACTTGCCGCCATTTTCCCGGTAAAACAGAAAGATTTTCACACTCAAAGCCAAAGTCCGGCCCCGTCTTTGCCAGAGGAATTTCTAGAACATCTAACAACTCGGGTTCAAGTCTATTTATCTGCCGCATTTCTTTAGGAATTTGGCCATCTGGTAAGTCGGAAACCGGACGCACCCACTTACCTTGAAGTTCATTAATTCCGGCGATGCACCTGTCGCCGCGTTTCCAGGAATTAGCGAGACAAATTATCCGAGTCATTCGATTTTAGATTTTAGATTTTAGATTTTAGATTCATCCCACACTTATCTAATATTTTCACTAAATCAAAGATGATTAATTGTGACATTTTTCCACTTATCGCTGAGATATTCAGCAACTAAGCGGCGGTGACAATTATGAGGTTTTGGTTCGCTACAAAGCAGACACCCGCAGTCTAAAATATCCGAGGAAACCTTGTGTTCAATTTGTCTATCGCCCATCAACTCCAAAAACTTCTTTTCATAAACATCCCAATCTCCCTTTTTCTTTTTATAATCATCCAAAATATCTTGAGTCGGCGCTAAATCCAGCACATGAACATACTCAATATTACCAATGGTTCGCAGAAAATATTCTAAATCTTTCCGCTTAGCAAAACCTGCTAACTGTGATACATTATTCAGCCGTGTATCGATTACCCTGCGGACTCCCGCTTTCATCAAAATCCCAAAAAACTCCTCCGCACTTTTTTGAGTAAAACCAATTGTAAATAAATTAATTGCTTTCTTTTGTGACATAAGCGATTTCCAATCCGTGACGATAATAAGCGGTTTCTAAATCAACTACTTCCTGTTTAACTTGAGGCTCTAATTCAAACAAGCTTAGCTGAATTGGCTCATTATTTTTTTTTCCTTTGTTAAACTTGCTCAAAAGTCTTTCTTCTAAATGCTGGTGTGCTTCTAAATTGCCATCGGACAGAATATGATTAATCTGCAAGTTAAAATCTTTCAACTTGTGGCAAACTAAAATAGTCCGATGACAAGTAATCGGGTCTTTTTCCGCACACATTAAACTGATTTTATAATTGGCGGCGCCTTTTAGCAGGCGCTGAATTCCTGCGGAAAATAGAGGAGTTGCTGCTATGCGATCGTATAAAGCTTTGCCGCTAGTATCGTAACAGCTTAAATCCTCTGGTCTCGCGCCCAACTCTTTGCCTAAAAAAACATATTGAATGCCAACACTTGACAGAGAAGCTTTAATTTCGGATTTATTAAAATGAGGTAAATAGCGGCTAAAAGGATGCGATCGCACGTCCGCAACCGCCGTAATTCTGTGTTGTTGCAGCAGCAAAACAAACGCTTCAATACTCAGATTGGAGTGTCCGATAGTAAATAATTCCATTGCTTCGATCTTACTATTCAGTCTTTGCCTTGCGGAGGAGAATTTGTGTATCCAGATGGTTTCAACCTGTAAACTTCAACCTGTGGGTTTTTTAAGCAACTTTTGAATTAAAAGTTGCACAGCCAGCAGCATCAAACCCAAAGATGCAAAAGCAAAAACACCCGCACCCAAAGCCACAATCCCCATAACTAAAGTTCGCACAGCCGCGCCAATATTAATCGCAGTCACATTGTCAGAATGAATCGGGGAATTTGCAAAAGTTTGGACGATCGACAAAGTTAGCGCGTACAAAGCCGCCGCAAAGCCGCCCGCGATCAGGGAACCCATCACGCACCGCAAAATCGTCGGCGGCGTGGAAGATGCAGAGGTTGCATCTCCAGCCGAACTCAGAGGTTTAGAAGTAGAATTTGGATTAGTTAAATCAGTCATGGCGATTTTAGATTTTAGATTTTAGATTTTAGATTTCTGGTTAATTCACCAAAACTAAAATCGGTGTTGAATCACATATTATCAGTTCCTCGATCTCAATAGACTCTGCGAAAAGTTAGATTAACCTTGATCCTCGCCTGTTAGACAGGTTTAACGGGCGATCGCGATCGCACCATCTTCGAGTTACACCCTCGGAATCGGCGCTTTTAGATCATTTTCCTCCGAAAAAATCCGAATCCCAGTATTGCTAAACTGTGCTACCCAAAAATCCAAATCGGGAGAAGCGATCCCACTTTTAACCCGTTCCACAACCTGCTGAGCCTGCTCTGGAGACTCCGCCAGCGCAAACACCGTCGGCCCGGAACCCGACATCATCGTCCCCAAAACCCCCGCCGACTCAAAAGCCTCCCGCAACTGCAACACCTGCGGGTACACGGGCAAAGCAACTTTTTCTAAATCGTTATGCAGCAATTGACCAATTTTTGATCGATCTTTTTGGGCGATCGCCGCCACCATCGGGCCCGAATGCAGCCGTTCCCGGCGGCACGCCAAATCTTCCGCTGCACAATAGGAACTACTGAACTGCTGGCGATAAGTTTGATACGACCATGCAGTAGAAATACTGAGATTGCGGTACTTCGCCAACACCACAGAAAAGCCTGCCAAATCGGGCAATGGCGACAGTTTATCCCCGCGACCAGTTGCCAAAGCCGTACCTCCTCCAATGCAAAAAGGCACATCCGAACCCAAAGTTCCTCCCAACTCTTGCAACTCCGACTGAGTAAGTCCCAATTGCCACAGCAAATCCATCCCCACTAAAACCGCGGCCGCATTTGCAGAACCCCCGGCAAGCCCCGCCGCCACAGGAATCTGTTTGTGAATCGCAATCTCGACTCCGCCGTATTTCGCCAAAGCATCGGGGAATTGCTTCGCCAACAAATCCGCCGCCCGGTAGGCCAGGTTATTCTTATCAGGAGGGACTTGCGGGTGATCGCAGCGCACGCGAATCGTGTCCGTACCGATCGCGCGCAAGTCAATTCGATCGGCTAAATCTATGCTTTGAAGTACCATCGCCAGTTCGTGATATCCGTCGGGGCGATCGCCTATGATTTCCAGATACAGATTGATTTTTGCTGAAGCTAGCAGAGAATATGAACGCATAGGTGATTAAGCCGCAGGTGAAAGAAACCCCTGGTTGAAATTAATTGACACCAGTCCGAGTCCATTTTCTCACAACTCAAAGGAAATATTATGCAGGAAATGTGGAAAACTTTTTTTACTTCCGGGCCATTTATTCCTCACGGCCACTGCTATCTCTGGCATACCCCGTTAGTCGGGCTTCACATTGCCTCAGATTCTATCATTGCACTCGCGTATTTTTCCATTCCGATTACATTGGTTTATTTTATTTCCAAACGCGAAGATTTGCCTTTTGATTGGATCTTTGCCCTGTTTGGAGCCTTTATCGTCGCCTGTGGCATCACTCACATATTTGAACTCTGGACACTTTGGCATCCTAACTATTGGCTTTCAGGAACAATGAAAGCAATTACTGCCCTTATTTCATTAGCTACAGCCATACTTTTGGTAGACTTAATGCCTCAAGCCCTAGCACTTCCCAGTCCCGCACAGTTAGAATCCGCCAACCGACTCCTAGAAGCTGAAATTGTCGAGCGCCAATTAGCAGAAGCCTCCCTAAAAAAAGCTAAAGAAGAATTAGAAATTCGCGTTGAGGAACGCACCGCAGAGTTAAAGTCTCAAACGCAACATCTAGAATTTGCCAACCGACTCCTAGCATCGGAAATTGTCGAGCGCCAATTAGCAGAAGCTGCCCTAAAAAAAGCTAAAGAAGAATTAGAAATTCGCGTTGAGGAACGCACCGCAGAGTTAAAATGTCAAACTCAACAGCTCGAACAAGCCTTGTCTGAATTGAAGCAAGCTCAATCCAACCTAATTCACAGCGAAAAAATGTCATCTTTAGGGCAATTGGTCGCTGGGGTTGCTCATGAAATCAACAATCCGATTAACTTTATTTACGGCAATATTACTCACACCCGCCAGTATGCCAATAGTTTGCTAGAACTGGTGAATCTCTATCAAGAGCAGTATCCGAATCCCATACCCATAGTTCAAGAAAAAATCGAGTCTATAGATTTAGACTTTATCATCTCTGACCTGCCAAAAATATTAATTTCTATGATAAACGGCGCTGAGCGGATTTTTGGTATTGTCAAGTCGCTGCGAATTTTTTCTCGCCATGACGAAGCAGAAATGAAATTAGCCAACATTCATGAAGGAATTGACAGCACACTGATGATTTTGCAAAGCAGATTGAACACTAATCCCAGTTTGGCGAATATTCAAGTTATCAAAGAATATGGCAAATTACCGAAAATAGAGTGCTATCCCGGACAGCTAAATCAAGTATTTATGAATATCATCGCTAATGCTATTGATGCTTTAGAAGACGACAGCCACAGCGAGTCGATGGCAGCCAATGAAGCTAATCCCTGCATCATCAAAATTTCTACTAAACTTTTAGAAAGTGAAGTCGTAGAAATCCGAATTAGCAACAACGGGCCAGAAATCACAGAATCGGTGAGGAACCAGTTATTTAATCCATTTTTTACCACTAAACCAGTAGGTAAAGGCACGGGATTAGGTTTATCAATTGGCTATCAAATTATCACAGTAAGACATCAAGGCGAATTGCAGTGTATTTCTGCACCAGGGAAAGGTGCAGAATTTATTATTAAAATTCCTATTAACCTGCAATAAACATTTAAGAATCCCCATAAAACCTCAACTCAACTGTTAGTAGTCAGACCAAAGAGTGATTTTTCTTAAATAGGAATTACGCCCGATTGTTGAGCAACCATTTTTTTTACAAAAAGACTCGTTGTACACAGCATATTCGGTAAAAAACCCGGTTTATGGGCCCCGATGCGTAAGTCCTGATCAAAAAAGAATTCGCAAATACGCCACTTATTTAAGAAGTCGGGTATCTAACAAAATCTTGAATTTTAAACATCTGAGAGCATATTATTACTCAAACTTACCCATTGATCCACGCTTAAATCTTCAGCGCGAGATTGAGGATTTATCTGTAACTCTTCTAGCAAGTGAACGAGTTTATCTAAGTCCACAGCCCCTTTCAAATTATTTCGCAGCATCTTGCGCTTGCTACCAAATCCTAACTTAACTAAATTCTCCAAATAGCGCGGATTAACCGCCGCAGTTTCTATCTCTCTGGGAAGCAGCCGCACCACAGCGGAATCGACTTTTGGCGGCGGAAAAAAGTCTTTAGAGGGTACATCGCAAATTAACTCGCATTCTGCTAAATACTGCACACGCACTGACAGCGCGCCAAACGCTGTCGAACCCGGTTTAGCGTAAAGCCTTTGGGCCACTTCTTTCTGCACTAACAGCACGATCGCATCGAAGGGTTTAGCAGCAGGAACAGATATCGTTCCCAGCAGTTTTTGCAGAATCGGGCCGGTGATATTATAGGGAATATTGGCAACAACTTTATTGGGATTGTGGAATTTGGGAAAAGCCGTTAATTCAGCCTCTAAGTCCATTTCCAAGAAGTCGCCTTGCAGCAGTAAAAAATTGTCGGTTTTGCCGAGTTGTTTGGCTAGCTTGAGACACAAATCTCGATCGATCTCCACAGCAACAACAGACTCAGCCGCAGGCAGCAAACGCCGAGTCAAAATCCCCGTGCCCGGCCCAATTTCCAGGACGCGATCGCGATCCAAAGAAGCCGCTTTCACAATCTTATCTAAGGCTTTCTCGCTTTTGAGCCAATGTTGAGCAAACTGTTTCCGGGGTCTGGTCGATCGCATTTTTTGAATTTTTGGAGAAATCTTAGCCTGTCATTCTATCACAGCTTAATATCTTTTCCTAACCTACGGTCATGTTTATTTTTGTTAACAGGGGTTGAATTAAGCAAAAAAGTTGGGCACTATAATAAGGACAAACGATAAAAAATACATTTATTTCTTCCCAATTACCAACAGCACAACACCTAAGTCACGGAGACACGGATAGCTATTTTTCCAAATAACCAATAACAAATAACCAATAACAAATAACCCATAACCAATTACCACTTCCCCAAAAATGAAATTCCAACGAGTATTTGGTACATTACCCAAAACCACCGCCAGCGCCCCCGGCAGAGTAAACCTGCTGGGCGAACACACAGACTACAACGATGGATTTGTACTTCCAACTGCAATTCCCCAGCGCACCACAGTACAAATCGGCTTCAGCAGCGACGATCGACACCATGTTTATTCAGCAGAATATGACGAACTCATAAATTTTTCAGACGACGATACCATACCGCAAAAATTCGTCAGTTATATCTGTGGCTGCCTGAGACTTGTAGAAAAAGAAGGATACAAAATACCGCCAATAAATCTCTACATTACCTCAACTGTGCCGATCGGAGCCGGTTTGTCCAGCAGCGCCGCTTTAGAAATAGCCACCCTCAGAGGACTGCGCGCGCTGCTAAACCTCCCCCTAGACGACGTGCGCCTAGCTCAAATCGGACAGCAAGTCGAAATCCGGTATGCCGGCTTGAACTGCGGTATCATGGATCAAATGGCGTCGAGTTTAGCAGACACCAACACCATGCTATTGATCGACACCCGCAGCCTCGAATGTCGCCCGATACCTTTTCCCACAAACACAGAAATTTTAATAATTGACAGTGGCGAAAGCCACGAACTCGCAGCAGGAAGTGGCTACAACAAGCGGCGCGCCGAGTGCGAGGAATCCGCGCGAATATTGGGAGTTAAAGCTCTCAGGGATATCGCCGACCCCCAAGCAGTGGAAGTATTGCCGGAACCTCTCAGAAAGCGAGCGCGGCACGTGGTTACTGAAAACAACCGCGTACTCGAAGCGGTAAAATCTTTGCCAGCAAAACGTTTTGGCGAGTTAATGAATGCTTCCCATGCCAGTCAGCGCGACGACTACGAAGTTTCGGTGCCGGCAGTAGACACGCTGGCGGCAATCTTGCAGTCAATCCCCGGAGTCTTCGGCGCAAGGCTGACGGGCGGAGGTTTTGGCGGTGCTTGCGTAGCCTTGGTTGAGAGTGGGAAAGCGGGTGCGATCGCATCCGAGGCGATCGATCGCTACCAGCGCGCGGGTTATAGCGGCCGCGTTTTGGTTCCCGAAGTTAAAGTTACTTCTTAACTCCAGAACTATCTCCCGACAGGGAAGGCCAGCGCACAGTCACGATTACCGAATCCTCCTCGGCAGACCAATAATGAGGCACTCCCGGCAGCCAGAGAGCATAATCTCCTTCGCGAGACAGCAAGATTTCTTGTTCTGGAAATTGCAGGCGAAACCGCCCTTTTACCAGGATAGAAAGCGTCGTGGCTGCCGCATTTACCGCCCACTCAGTCCTACAATCTCCGGCGGGGTGAGTGCCCCATTTTACTTCTAAAACAGAAGTCGATCGCGGGTCATCTTCTGGCGCCATAAAGTGACCCGCAAACCAACCGCCCCGACTTGCACCTTCAGCGCCCGCATTTCCGAAAACCACTTGAGATGACATCAGCTAATCACGTAAACAACAAAGATGCTTAGATCGGGGGACACCATCTAACTTATTACTTGCGGCCCGAAGGTTGACCTTCCGTAGTCGCTATTTCGCCAGCTTCCATCAACTGCTTAAAACGACGTAAATCATTTGCTATTTGCTGTTCGGGAGCTTCGCCAAATAGTTTAGCAGCGCCAGCACCAATTGCACCGCCGGGAGGGTTGTATTCGATGACAACTTTTACCTCTGTACCGCGTCCCGCTGGTGCCGGTTGAAAGCGCACAAAGCCAGAATTGTCAACATCAGATCCTTCCACAGACGCCCAAGCAATTAAGCGATTTTCTTCTTCGCGGACAATCTCTGCATCCCATTCCACACTATTACCCATCGGCGCGCTGGCAATCCAGTGAGAACGTGTTTGATCTATTACCGTAACGTGTTTGAGATGCTTCATAAACCGAGGCAAATTTTCAAAATTGCGCCATAAACGGTACAATTCCTCAGTCGGTTTGTCGATCGTCACCGTCTTTTCAACTTTAATGCTTTGATTCGGATCTGCAGCCGACTGCAAACCCTCCACAACCCCCAGCCCGCGAGCGGCTAAACCGCCGCCCGCAACCGCCAGCAAAGCACCTCTCAAAGAACGCTGCGACAAGCCAAAAAGCACCAGCGCCCCGCCACCAATTAAAGATGCCCAGCGTTCGGTATCGCCGCTGCTACTTTGGTTTTGTTTGTCGGAATTTGTCATTGAACTAGATTCCATTGGTTTAAACCTGGTAAATTAATAGCGGAAAATAGCAGCTAAAGGGGCCTCGTCCGGAACTTTTTCCGGTGGCACCGCGTAAACAGTTCCGCCGTTGAGAATAGTTTGAATTGCTGCGACATTCAACAAATCTTCGTCACCCAATTCTGCATCGGGATGGATTTGCACCGAGTTCGTATCGGGATTAAAACTACCCCACTGCTGAACGCCAAGAGCAACAAATAGTCGATCGACCCGTCCAAAATAAGCAGCCGAAACAGCTTCTTTCAAATCAGCAGAAATTTTATCGCTTCCTGTCAGATCGTGGTATTGTGCGATCGCCTCTGACTGAGCCTGCAAAAACAAAGGTTCCACCAGCGGAAAAGCTTCGGTCCGCAACTCTTCCGGCTTGAGAAGTTTCTGATTGCCTGTAATTCCTTCTTCAAATAAATGCGGGTAGGTATTAGCTTCTCGGTAAAGCGGGAGCAAATACTCAACTCCAGCTAACACTAAAGGAGCTTTTTTGTTGTGCAAATATTTGTGCAGCGCCCCATCGATTATGTGGAAATACTGCAATATTTCGTGCTGGCGCTCATCTTGATCAGGACTTCCTTGACCGTGAAAACTTCCCGGATGCTGAAAAGAATTATTAGTGCCTCCTTTTGAAGTAGCAATCCGAAACTGACCATCTTTAGCAGTCGGGTCATATTGCAGAGCCTCCTCAAGGCTTTTCGGCAAGTTTTCAACTTCAACTTCCCTCGCACTGTAAGACGTACACTCAATCAGCCTCACTTCCTTCTGACTGAGAGCTAAAACATAAAATAAATTATCTCCTGTCAGCATAGGCATCAGCGGTTTGACGTGAAAATTGTCGCTTACAACCACTAATTCATCAAAATTCACCGGACAGGTATAGTAGCGGAAAAATCCCGAACCGACAAAAATCGCCAGCAGGTTGCTTTGATTTTCCCAAAAGTTTTCCTGGTCAATTTCTGCTCGGACTGGCTCTAGCAATTGGGCAGCTTCTTTTTTGTCAAATCCGCACTCTACTATTTTGTCTTCAGCCTCTCTGATTAAATTTTTGAACCGAATCGGATTTTGTTGAACTTCTGTTCCTTGAGCGACTGGCATATAAATTGATACGCACAATCCAGGAGATTGTTGTACCAGCGCTTTGAGTTCCTCTACAGATATTAAGTTCACCGCTGAAACTCCTTTGCTAAGGGGTTTTGTAATAAAAACAATCGATTGTTTAAAATGTATCTCTCCTGACATGGCCCCTGCGTCTGCCTAAAGTAATGATCGCCTGCTGTAGAGCCTTTCATCCCCGAACTAAAACCCGGTTTGCAGCCGCTGTTCCAATCGAAGTGCTTATGACCTAAGATAGACGCGCCTAACTCGGGCGTTACTTTACCATAATTTAATTTAGCCTGGTTCAAATACTCGTTATATATAATAATGAAAACAAAAATTTTTCTGGGGTTGCTCTGGGCAACATTTATTGCCTACACCTTACTGCTAGCTCCTCTCGATCAGCCCGGAACGCTAACAGTTATGGAAAAAATGCTCAAGTTGCAGCTAGAAGGAATCAACCCCTACCTTGTCACCATATTCGCTCTCATGGGAGTCTGGCCGATGGTCTACGCTTGCCTCCTATTTATTGATGAGAAAACCCAAAATATATCCGCTTGGCCTGCTTTCCTCGCTTCCAACGGCGCCGGCATCATCGGCTTAATTCCCTATTTACTCCTCCGCCAGCCTCAGCAAGAATTTTCCGGCCGCAAAGATATGTTGATCAAAATATCAGACTCCCGCTGGACAGGGATTGTACTTTTACTAACTACTATCTGGCTGTTAGCTTGGGCTTGGTTAAATGGAGATTGGGGAGATTATGTCAGGCAGTGGCAATTAATTCCTTTTGTGCATTTAATAACTTGGGATTGTTGCTTGATGGCTGTAATATTTCCCTCACTTTTGGGAGACGACATGGCACGCCGCGGACTCTCGGACGATCGCATTTTTTGGGCAGTGTCTCTAGTTCCGCTGTTAGGGCCGCTAGTTTATCTTTGTCTGCGCCCTCCTCTGCCAGAATCTGCAACAGAAATCGCCACTTTCCCACTGACAGCCCGAAATTGAAACATTGAAAAATTTGGGTAGTGTTCAATATTGAATGAATATTCAAGCCGCAACGGGATTAACAAACGCTCAAAAAGCGACATTGAAAGCGTTAGGGGCGATCGCGTAGTCTGGGTGTACCGTAGAGAAAGATTTTAATTGTCCTGAAAATCTCGATCGCGACTTATGAGGTGACTCTATGGAGCCAAATGATACATCGGCCCGCTACGACCGAATAGCCCAATGGTGGCAAACTGAGCATCAACATTCAACCTACGGCATTGCCCAATTAGAACGGGCGATTAAATTTACTTCTAAGCAGCACGCAGCACTTGATGTCGGGTGTGGAAGCAGCGGGCGTTTTATTAACAGTTTATCCAAACATGGATTTCAGCCTGAAGGACTTGATATTTCTAGCGAAATGATCGATTTAGCCCAGCGGCTACATCCAGAAATCACGTTTTACCGGGAAGACATTTGTGATTGGCTGCCGCCGAAACTTTACAGCCTGATTGCAGCGTGGGATAGCACGTTTCACCTGCCAATCAACAAGCAAGCGCCTGTGATACAAAAGCTATGCGATGCGCTTGAACCCAATGGAGTGATCCTGTTCACTTGTGGCGGCGGACATACAAGCAGCGAGGTTTCGGGAGCATTTCAAGGTCAAGACTTTGATTACAGCACTTTGGGTGTAGATACTTTCCTGCAAATTCTGGTTGAGCATCATTGCACCTGCCGCCATCTCGAATATGACCAGTATCCTGAAAATCATGTTTATATTATTGCCCAAAAGACCTAATTTATTATTCGCACCATTAAAGTGTGGGATGTCGCAACTGGTGGCTGTAACCGGACGTTGATGGGCGATCGGCTGTATGAAGGCATGAATATTCGAGACCGGGCGGATTGACGAACGCTCAAAAATCGACTCTGAGAGCATTAGGGGCTTTGACATAATCATACTTAGTAGCAAGTTCAAAGCGCAGCTTTAATATCGTTAAGTTCCAAGTCTGGCAATTTTCCGCAAAACTCAAAAATTTGCTCCCCCGCAGCTAGCAACTCTAGGATATCGATGACTCGAATCCGCATTCCCCGGATGCAGGGACGACCGCCACATTGTCTTGGGTGCACTGTGATTCTGTCAAACAGATAAGCAACGGATGCTCGCATTGGTTAAAATTGCTTGAAACCTTTCTCTCTAGCTTACTTCATTTATCGCCCCAAACTCACACCGCGATCTAATTCTGCGATGCCACCTCGATCGAGCGCATCAACTACGTTGCGATCGTTAGTATGAGTTCTTGAGCATTAAACAGTTTACGTTTGGAGGCATTGAGAAATTCGATGCTAACTGGTTCGTCACTTTCGTCATAACTGACAATCACGCCTCCAGGTTCAGAGATAGCATTAGCTGGAAACGCATCACGGAAAATAAAAATCAGAATGTCTGCTTCTGCATCGTATTTAACTTTCATTGGGATTCTCCTGCCAATATCGCTTGACTTGATTTGTCCAGTACAGGGTTAAAATTCGCCTGGTTTGGCCAATTTCAACAAAGGGTACTCTCAGAAGACCATTGCCTCGTTTAATTTGAGCCACCAAAACATCCTCTTCCACGATAATCTGTTGAGGATTGGTGACAGTCGCTTCAACCTCTTCCCTGGTAATTCTCAATCGCTCCTCCCATTGTTGCTGACGCTCCTGGGCGTGTTTTGTCCAAACAATTTGCATATATCCTCATACTCCCGATTCCTCTGTAGGTTCCATTTTGGATTTTGCATTTTTAATTCTAACGCCTCTATAGGGTTTTCATCTATTATAGGTATAGTTAAGATTATAAAATTTATGACCACAGCAGTATCTATTGACATTGGTAAGCTCATTACACACACTCCCGGACTGCATGGTGGATGCCCCCACATCGTCGGTAAAGGCATTACCGTTCGCCGCATCGCAACCTGGTACAAGCGAGGATTGAATGCTGAAGAGATTTGCGATCGCATTCGTTAATCTCCCTTCTGTTTCCAGACGTGCTGCCGAAAATTGCCGAGTAATTTGGTGTCTCTAGGGCGGTTGTTCTGAATAAAACTTTTCTCTCAGTTAATTCTCTAAATTCTATGTTGGAAGAACCGTTGGCGAGCAATACCAGTGAAGAAAACTTTCTAGTCACCGCTGTGATCTCTCATGTAGTGAAACCGGGGCGCGACCAAGGTTACGAAGCATGGTTTCATGGCATCGCTGCAGATGCACGAAAATTCAAGGGACATCTGGGTGTCAGCACTATTCGACCCCAGCATCACGCTCATCCTGAGTACGTGGTCATTCTCAAGTTCGATTGCTACGACAATCTCAAGACATGGCTAGAATCTGATGTTCGGCGAGAGTGGATTGAGCGATTACAGCCCTTGATTGAAAGGCCAGAAGATATTCAAACCCTGACCGGATTGGAAACCTGGTTTACGCTGCCCAATAAATCGATGAAGGCTCCACCCCCTCGCTACAAAATGGCGTTAGTTACATGGTTGGGAGTGTTTTTTACCATTTCTATTCTCAATCGTTTGCTGGTACCGCTACTATCAGGGCTTCCTGCCTTGCTCATATCTCTGATGATCACAGGCCTCACTGTTATCCTGCTCACCTATTTGATCATGCCGCGCTTAACACAATTATTTCGCAAATGGTTATATCCCATTCCCTAAATTAAATAAACAAAACCCGCTAGATGCGGGCTGAATTTTAAGAATTGCAATTTAACTCACTACTATGACTTAGGCAGAAACCGGGTTTTTTAGCGAAATAGTGGATTTGAGACTTTAATACTGGTGAAAAACCCGGTTTCTTTGGTATTTCTGCGTAAGTCCTAACTACATCACAACTGCACTAATCAAAGTTTGCACATTTTGTACAACAGCAGTAGTAAAATTATGAGTCACAGGCAAACTGTCAACCACTATTCCGGCGCACAATAGCATCAGGTACAGAATAGAGTATTTAAAGAGCGATCGCGCAACAATCTTATCCTCTGGAGTCTGCAACAGCAACCAAGCTTTTTGGGCAAAAATAGCACCCAGGAAAATAGCTGTACCCGCATACACCGCGCCCGCTAAATGCAGGGGATAAACTAGCAGCAAAGTTGCAGGAATCATCAATAGCGTGTAAATCCAAATTTGGCGGGCTGTCTCTTCGTCGCCCTCAATTACGGGTAACATCGGGACGCCTACTTCCTTGTATTCGTCGCGAATCATCATTGCTAATGCCCAAAAATGCGGCGGTGTCCACAGGAAGATAATCCCAAACAGCAGCCACGCACCCCAACTCAAATCTCCCGTCACCGCAGCCCACCCAACTAGCGGGGGAATTGCCCCTGCTGCACCGCCGATGACGATGTTTTGCACGCTGTGACGCTTCAGCCAGTGGGTGTAAATTAGGACATAGAAAACGATGCCTGACATTGCTAGCAATGCCGCTAATAAGTTGGCAACAACTGTCAGCAATGTAAAGGATATTGTAGCTAGGGCGATCGCAAATATCAAAGCATCCCGCTTCTTGACACGGCCCGAAGGAATCGGCCGCCACCGGGTGCGCTCCATAATATAATCGATGTCGCTGTCGTAGACACAGTTAATCGTATTCGCCGACGCAGAAGCTAAAGCGCCTCCGGTAATAGTTGATACCAGTAATAGCGGGTCTACTTCTCCTTTGGCCGCCATCCACATTCCTGCTGATGTGGTGATTAGCAGCAGTAAAATAATTCTGGGTTTTGTTAGTTGATAGTAACTTTTCACCACTTGCGAAAAGTTTTCGTGGAGGCGGGGGCTGTCGTTGGTAAGGATTTCTTGCATCGGTTGTAAGCTGTTAGTAATTATTTGCGAATTCGTCATTAGGTTGTATGGGCGGGTTTTAGGATAAATATTTGCTGTAGCTACAAGGATTAATAAACCCGCCCCATCTTACTTATCTCTCAAGCTGATAAAACTCGATCGCGCCAAGCTAAAACACTAAAAGCTATCAGGGTTCCCAGCAAAGCAGCACCGACTGCTTGGTGGGCGACTGTCAGCGGTTCTACCTGAAGGTGCAGCCGGAAAGTTGCTAATCCCAGAACTAATTGAGCAATTAGGCAAACACTCGCCCAGTTAGCCAGTTTTCGCAAGTTTGGACTCAGTGCAGGCTGCCGCCAAGCCATGACTGCTACGGCTAAAGTCGCTGCTGTAGCTGGTACGATACCGGCGATGTGGCTGTTCATTACCGAGCACAATTCTGAGGAGTCTAAACATTGGTGCAGTGCCCATCTAGAGCCTACTAATGCTCCTAGCAAACTTTGCAGGTAAACTAATAATGCTGCGATCGAACTTACCCAAGCTAATTTGCCGACATTTCCTGTAGCTTGGTAGGGAGTCAGCATGAAACCGATGACTAGCAGGGTGCCAAAAAATAGTAAAGCTGTTCCCAAGTGAGCGGTAACGATGTCAAATCTCAGCAGTTGTGTTACTGTCAAGCCGCCCAATACGCCCTGAAAAACGATTAGAAATACTGCCCCAGCGCTCGCAATCGGCAGCCATTTTGGCAGGCGGCTGCGGTAAAACAAAGATAGTCCTAAAAGTGCGATCGCGCTCAAGCCAATTGCCGCTGCGTCCAACCGGTGAAACCACTCCAGAAATACCTGCAAATTCATTTGCGCTGCGGGTATTAATTGACCGTAGCACAGCGGCCAGTCGGGGCAAGCGAGCCCCGCATTCATGACTCGCGTGGCGCTGCCTACGGCCATTAACAGCCAGGTTGCGATCGCAATTTTCCACACTAGACCGCGGATAATATCTTGTGGCTGCCACTGCACTCCTGCTGCGTTTGGCTGATTTACAACTGAGTTTGCCATGAACTTTACCTTAGCCTTTGTTATCGATCGAACTTAATGAAATAGCGAGCTTTTACTTTTGCTGAGCTTAGCGGAGCTTAACACTCTTTTTCTGTGACAAACCGTCATATATACTACCTTAGCGACATCGCAATCCAATTAGTTTGTCTTTAGATATTTTTCAACTTTCCTCTTTACATTACAAAGTATTGCAGCTATTTTTATAAATTTCAACAAACTTTAATTATTTTACCGAACCCTTTGCTGTTACAGCCTCCCTCCCTGTCCCCCTCGCGGAGAAAAATAAAGATATGATTAAGAAAAGCTTTTTTTCAAAGGTTTATGATATATATCCAACTTTGAACGTAAAAATTTGTAACTAAATACAGGACTGAAGAGTTACCCCCTAAGTGTTTTTCAAGGTAGTTCTCAGGTTTACTCACGTCAGATTGTATAATTCAGTTCCAACACTCAGCGTTTTATCTAATTCACCAGTTATCATTTCTTGCCTGCTTAACTAAATTTGGAATGGAGGAAGTGGCGCTCTTGCAGGGTAAGGTTCACTAATCTTTGATGCGGTAACTTATAAAAATTCCTGCACTTTTCTGGTGGAACCACCTTGAAAGCATTCAGACTAAAGAGTGCGATCGCCCGGATTTGACTATGCCAATGTTACTGAATTATATCAGATCCGGGCGATCGCATATAATAAGGGAATAGTGACTACTGGATTTTAGGCTTGCAGGGTGTCTCAGCTCCGAAATCATCAATTGATAGATCCAATCACTCTATCTGACGCAATCTACATCAATTCGGGATCGCCAAGTTAAAATCACTTTTTCTCCTGGTTCAATGTTTTTGACTCGCTCCTAATAACTAATGACTAATGACTTCGTTATTTCAAAAATCTAAAAAGGTAAAATTATGTCCCAAAAAAACGAAACCGCTGTTCTGGTATTATCGCTCCTAATTACGATCGGGCTAGCCGGTGCAGGTATTTGGTGGCTGACAAGCCGAGGTGGCATCAATGTCGGGGGTTTATCACCCCAAAATCCGACATTTCCCAACTCTCCGACGGGGAATTCGCCCCAATCAGAGCAGGCAATTGGGCAGCGTCTGAGTGCGGGCCAAAAACTGTTACTTCCACAGCAAGCCACAACAACCAAACAAGCAGCAGTACAGGCGATCGCATCTGGCAACTATAACGCAGCTATTTCGGACTTACAAGCTTCGCTGAACACCAATCGCAACGATCCAGAAGCACTAATTTACCTCAACAACGCCCGCATCGGCGATCGCAAATCCTACACAATTGCCGCCGCAGTTCCCATTGGCAGCGATATCAATGGTGCTCAAGAAATTCTGCGGGGCGTCGCTCAAGCTCAAAATGAAATCAACCAAAGTGGCGGCATTAGCGGTACTCCATTAAAAGTGCTAGTTGCTAACGACGACAACAACCCAGAGATCATTGCTAACAAGTTAGAAGGGGGTAGATTTTGTCAATACCTCTTAGAATAGAAATATTAGGGAATAATAATGATAA